>NZ_CAUUWA010000015.1 GCF_963548695.1 uncultured Fretibacterium sp. | reverse complement strand
GCCTCATCCGCGGAGCTTGCAGAACGCGAGGAGGCACTAAAGAAGAAGGAGGCGGCCCTGGCCGCGCGGGAGGCCGAGCTGCAGAAGAAGGATCAGGTCTCCTCCGAGTCGTCCGCGGAACTTGCGGCCCGCGAAGCGGACCTGAAGCGGAAGGAAGCGGCTATGGCGGATAAGCGCGAGGCGGAGCTTGCGGCTCGCGAAGCCGAACTGCAAAAGAAGGAAGCCCTCCTGGCGGAAAAACGTCAGGCGGAACTCGCGGCTCGGGAGGCCGAGCTGAAGGAGAAGGAGGCCGCCCTGACCAAGAAGGAGTCGGCCCTCCAGAACAAGGAGATAGCCCTGATGGATAAGGCGCCCGTGGTCGCCGAGGCGCCGGTTGCCGTACCCGACGTGAACGGGCCGGGGGCGGTCATCGTCCAGAAGGAAAACGGCCTGATGAACTGGACGGAGAACTACATCGAGGCCACGGGCATGGCGGTGGCGCCCACGGGGAAGAAGGGGGCGCAGGGCAAGGCGCTGGCGCGCAGGGGCGCGACCCTGGACCTCCAGCGCAACCTCCTGGAGTTCCTGAAGGGGGTCCAGATCGACGCGCGCACCACGATGAACGATTTCATGGCCGAGGACCGCGTGCGCTCGGAGCTCTCCGGCATCGTCAAGAACGTGGAGATCATGAACGGAGAGTGGGACGGGGAGGCCTACACGATCACGGGGCGGATCAAGCTGCCCGCGGTCCGCGTCGTTGTAGCCCCCAGCATCCAGATCGATAAGACGTACAAGGAGCCCAAGCCCAAGAAGTCCTCCGGCCGCTACACGGGGCTCATCATCGACGTCCGCCACCTTCCGCTGCTGCCCTCGATGAGCTTCCACGTCATGGACGAGTCGGGCAGGCCCGTATACGGCATGGAGTTCGTGAATTACGACCGCTTCCTCCAGTCCGGGCTCTGCGCCTACTACAACAACATCAACTACGCGAAGGGCGAGGTCCACGTCGCCAGCAATCCGATCGTCGCCAAGGCGCTGAAGCTGAAGAACGGAAACGTGGACATCGTCGTCAGCAACGCCGTGGCCGCGAAGGTCCGCGGCAGCTCCTACGACTTCCGTAAGGACTGCAAAGTGATCGTGGTCTCAAAGTAGAAGTGGGCGTCGTTCGATGAGAAAAACTGCGGGATTCAATGCGGTACGGCCCCTCCAAAAAGGAGGGGCCTTCGGAATGGCGGCTCTGTACCTCATCCTCCTCGTCCTGACGCTCCTCGTCCTGACGGCGGGACTTGTCCCGGACGAGGCCTGGGCTGCGAAGAAGTCGGCCCCCAAGCAGGCGGCGGAAAAGCTCATTACGGTCGAGGTGGAGGGCTACGCCCCCATCGTCGATGGGGCGAAGAACAAGGCACGGGAGGACGCCAAGCGCTCCGTCATGCGCGAGGCGCTGGAGAAGGCCCTGGGCGCCTACGTCACCGGCATCACGGAGATGAAGAACTTCGAGGTGGTGAAGGACAAGGTCTTCTCCCAGTCCCAGGGGATCGTCAAGAGGATGGATATCCTGAGGGAATGGGAGGACTCCGACGGCGTGCTGCACCTGTCAGCGGTCTGCGACGTGGCCGAGGCGGCCCTGGACGGGGTGCTTGGCCCGGCGGTCATCGACGCGTTGGGCAACCCGCGGATCATGGTCCTGCTCGACGAGCGGATCGGCGACAAGCCCTCCTTCCTCTCCACGGCGGAGAGCGAGGTCCTGCGGGTCTTCGAGAAGGCGGGGTACCTGCTGGTAGACCCCACCCAGGCCGGGACGCTGAAGGATATCGACCTGGCCGCGGCTCGAAGCGTAAATGACCCCGAGAAGCTCAGGGAGATCGCCCGCGACTTCCAGGCGGACGTCCTGATCTACGGCAAGGCCTACGCCAGCGCCTACGCGGATCAAAAGATAAGCGGCATCCGCATCTACGGGGTGCGCAGCACCGTGCAGCTCAAAGCGGTCCTGGCCGCGTCGGCCTATCAACTGGGCTCCGACACCTACGAGGAAAAACAGAAGGGGACCTCCGTCGAGGACGGGGCCGTCAAGGGCCTGAAACCGGGGGCCAGCCGCGCGGGCAAGAGCCTGGTGAACAAGATCGCCTACGCGCTGATCTCGGGCTCGGCCGGGGGCATCCCCGGGCGGACGGTCAAGATCAAGCTGACCGGCGTCGCCTTCAAGGAGGCGAAGGCCCTCAAGGAGGAGCTCTCGGGCATCGAGGGCGTGACCGGCGTCTACCAGAGGCAGTTCCGCAAGGGCGAGCTGGAGCTGGACGTCGTCTCGGACAAGACGGCGGAGGACCTGGCCTCGATCCTGTCGGACAGGGGCTGTGAGATCGACGGGGTCTCCGGCGCCCTGGTCGAGGGCCGCGGTGCGGAGGTACCCGCGCCATGACGGGCCTGCGGCGCATGCTTCGGGCGTTCTTTATTGAGGGGATTTTCGCCTCCGTCCTGTGCTTTTGTCTTTGCGCTCCCGGGCTGGCGACGCCCCTCGCCGAGCCCGTCCCGGCGACGACGGAGGACCTGCTGCGGATGACGGAGGAGAGCCTCTATGCCGATTGGCAGGAGAACCGCGCGTTCGTCCGGGGCGTGGGGCGCGTGGTGCAGAGTACGGCCCAGGGCAGGCTCCTGGCACGCCGGGCGGCCCTGACGGATGCGCGCCGCGGCCTGCTGTCGCTGCGCCAGCACATCCTGGCGGACCCGGAGCTCCGGGGGCGGGCGCTGTGGCTCGCGGGCCCCGTCCCGCCGGTGAGGATCCTGACCGAGAGGATCGAGGGCGGGCTGTACTTTATCGAGGTCGAGACGGCGCTCTCCCGCCTGCTCGGCAAGCGCGGGGAAGCCTATGTGGCGGGCGAGATGCAGCGGCTGCACCTGAAATAACACCAACTTGTGCTCAAGTAAAAGGAGAACTGGCCGCCCTTTCAGGGGACTGCCCTATGGGGGTTGGCATAAGTACACATTCTTTCAAGGAGGGGATGTCGATGGTATCGAGATGGGTATCGAGATGTTGTCGGGCGGGGCTCGTCCTCGTCCTGGGGTTGTTTTTCTGTCTGACGCCGGGGGCCGCGCACGCGGCGCTGCCCAATGGATCGATCGCCATATTGGTCAAGAGCGCCTCCGCCCAGGAGGCGGCACAGACAGCCTCGGTCTTCACGCGCCAGCTTCTCGCCAGGGGGTACAAGGTGGTGGACCCCAAGAAGCTGGAGGCCATCCGGCGCAGCAAGGCCGCAGCCCTGGCGCTGGACGGCAACGTGGACGCCATCATGAAGCTGGGCAGGCAGTACGGGTTCAGCACCATGATCACGGCTCAGGTGGAGGCGGGGAGCCCCGTGCTGAACGAGTTCGAGCTCTACACGGGCACATCCTCCGTCGCCGTCATGGTGACGGCGTCGAACGGAAGCCAGATCTACGCCGACACCGTGGCGGGCAAGCAGGTGGGCTATACCCCGTCGGAGGCCAAACAGAAGTCCCTCGAGGCCGCCGCCGCCCTGGCCGTCAAGAGGATGACGGAATAGGGAGGCCACGCCATGAGACGAGAGCATGGCCTGCGCCCGGGTATTTTGTCAGTTCCGGCAATTATGGTAACCCTGGCGGTCCTGGCAATATCCCTCGCCCTGGCGGGCGCCGCCGCGGCACGGGAAAAACCGCGACTGGCGGTTCGGGAGTTCGAGAACAAGGCGGGGGGCAACGTTCCCGCCTCCGCCATAACCGAGATGATGACGACCGAGCTCTACGAGGCGGGGCTCTTCACCCTGGTGGAGCGCGAGAAGCTGAAGTACGTCGGGGAGGAGATTCGCCTGAGCCAATCGGGGCTCATGGACGAGTCCACGGCCCCCGAATTGGGCAGGATCAAGGGGGCGCAGTACTCCATGACGGGGGCCGTCACGGAGTACCACTACAAAGCGGCGGGAGGCGCCATCCCCATCCCGGGGGTCGGGGGGATCGGGGGAGCCTCCAACACGGCCTACGTAACGCTCGACATCCGCATCATCAACAACGAGACGGGCGAGGTGGCCTATGCGGCAGCGGAGCGCGGGGCCTCAAACCAGACGTTGGGCGGCCTCATCACCAAGTACGGCGGGTTTGGCGCGGGGAAGATCAACGGCATCCTGGCCGCGGCGACCCGTAAGGCCGTGATGAAGCACGTGGAGGGCATGAGGGGCCTGCGCCTCGATTGACGGAATGGGGCAATGGAGTGACCGGAGTGACCGAACAAAAAAGCGGAGGTGCTTTAGGATCATGAGAGTGCGTAAGAGCGTTGTGTTGGCGTCGTTGTTTGCCCTGGCCCTGTTCGCCCTTCCCTCCTGGGCAGGGGAGGAAAAGGTGCGGATCGGCGTCTTCCAGTTCGAGAGCAAGACGTCCGGCGTGTCGCAACAGCAGGCCAACGCCGTCATGGACATGATGACCCGCGCCCTCGCGAGCTCGAAGTCCATCTCGGTGATCGAGCGGGCTCAGCTGGATAAGGTGGGCAAGGAGATCAAGCTGGGACAATCGGGGCTTGTGGACGCCAGCACGGCGGCCGAGGTGGGCCGCGTCGCCGGCGTGCAGTACATCCTTCTGGGCGCGGTCACGGAGCTGAACAAGAAGGCCTCGGGAGGGGCGATCCCCCTCTTCGGCAACATCGGCATCGCGACCGGTTCGGAGGAGGCGCAGGCCACCATCGACGTCCGCATCGTGGACACCTCGACGGCCGAGGTCAAACTGGCGCTCTCCGAGACGGGCTACTCCTCCAACGAGGTCTCCGGCCTGTACCTGGGCGGGGCAGTCTTGGCGGAGGGCACCTTCGACGGCCTGGAGAGCCGTGCCATCGCGGACTCGGTGACGCGCCTGGCGGCCCGCATCCGAGGCACCCTCGGCGGGGAGAGCTCGCACGTCGTCGCGGTGGCCGACAAGGAGGCCACGATCGATATCGGCTCCTCCATGGGGGCCAAGGAGGGGGCGCTGTATCTGGTCTACGCCGACGGCAAGACGATTCGGGGCATGAGCGGCGAGGAGATTGGGCGCGAGCGCCTGGCTTTCGCCGTGCTCAAGGTCCGCGAGGCCACGCCCACCTACAGCAACTGTACGTTCGTCAAGGGGGGCAAGGCGGCTCTGGTCCGCCGTGGGGACAAGGTCGAGCCGATCAGCAGCAGGATGATCAAGTCCCTCAAGTTCGCCGGCTCCCGTCCCGCCGCCTCCAGCGGGACCTTCGAGCAGATCTTCGGAAACGCCCCAAAGGACGGCGAGGTACCCCAAGCTGCCCCGGCGGGGGACGTGACGGCCGCGAACCCCGAGACCCCGCCTTCGGCCCCTATAGCGGAGCAACCCAAGCCGGACACCAAGCCGGCTACGGGCGAGGCCAAGGTCATTCCGGGGTTCGACCCCAACCAGTCCACGGACGCGAAGGTCATTGAGACCCTTGCCCTCTCGGTGGGGGACAGGAACCTCTTGGGGATCATGCAGCGCAACGCCTACA
Organism: uncultured Fretibacterium sp.; assembly: GCF_963548695.1. Classification (NCBI taxonomy): domain Bacteria; kingdom Thermotogati; phylum Synergistota; class Synergistia; order Synergistales; family Aminobacteriaceae; genus Fretibacterium; species uncultured Fretibacterium sp. The sequence goes on along the minus strand of NZ_CAUUWA010000015.1, from coordinate 39,031 downwards.
ACAAGTTCAAGAACGGCAGGTATAAGGACGCCTACGCGGAGTTCTGCAGGGCAGCGGACGCACACCCCTCCGTCAACTACCTCTCGGCCTACTGGGCGGGGGTGACCGCGCATAAGTTGAAGAAGGCGGACGAGGCGCTCCAGTGGATCGACAAGGCCCTGGCGATCAACCCGGACTACAAGCCCGCCCAGGACTTCAAGTCGAAGACCCTGAAAAAGTAGTTCACTCCCCCTGCTATCGGGCGAGGTTTTGGTCTTCCCCATCGAAAACCAGAAGAACGGTGGGACCCTTAAAGGGCCCCACTGTTCTTTCGTCGACTGGGAGCGAACGGTATGTTTGATCGATCCTCAAATTCCGAAATATGGAAGCGCTGGAGATTTTTGCCCGTTTTGCATATTTCCCCTTTGGAAAAATTTGCGTTTTTGTTTTAGTCAGCGCTTACTTGAAGCTCTGGGTCCCCATGAAGAGGATCGCCCCCGTCGCGTCATCCAGGATGAAGAACAGGAAGGGCCGGTCGGCGTGGAACTCCGCGCGCGGCGGGAGTTGCGGGAGCAGGGCCGAGGCGAAACGCATCGTCGCGCCCGTGGCCGCCGCGGCCTCGGCCCCCTCCTCATCCACCTCCAGGAACGTCTTGTGCATGACGCTGTCGATACAGATCGGCTCTTTGCTCTCCGTCATGGCGGAAAAGTCCGCGGAGTCCGAGAAGGCCTGCCCCATCCCGAACGCCGTCAGGAGCTCCTTCAGCTCGTACCGTTCCTCCATCTTGAATTTGGGCAGCCACACGTCCACCTGGTGCTTGGTCATGGAAGCCTGCCAGCGTCGGATGAGGTCAAGCCCGTCGCGGTGGGCGAGGTCCTTCAGCAACTCGTCCATCGCCCCCTGCTCCGGCATGGCCAGCAGCATGCTAGCGGACCCGCCGTAGGACAGTTTCAGGAGCTTCACCCCCTCCGCCTCCGCGTAGAGGTACTCCCTGTCCTCCTTCATCATGGGGACGTCCCTCGACTCCGCCTCCGTGACGTGGAAGGGTTCCGGAACCGTGAGCTCCGGACGGAAGGGCCGGAGCCACCGTCCCTTGAAGTACACGGCGTTCGTCAGGATCATGCGCGTGTCCTTCGGTACGTCGAGGATCAGGCCCTTGATGCGGCCCTTCGTCCTGTCGGACACCCAGCCGTTGATCCTCTGTTTGGCCTCCTCCGGCGCGTCCTTAAAGTCCAGCTCCTCCGCCACTCCGCCGTAGTCCCGGCTCAGCACGTCGCTGAACCCGCTTCGGGGCGTCAGCCCCTTCATCAGCCACACGCGGTTGGTGTCGTTCAGGACCGGCTGCCCCTCCTGTCCGTCCATCCGTTCCCGCAGCCCGGCGGACAAGGCCCCAAGGGACGCATGAAAACCGTCGTCCAGGGAGAGCGCCTTCGCCATCGCCTCACGGGTTACGCCCGCGGAGCCCTCGTAGGCCATGCCCAGCACGGACAGGATGCTATAGGGGGAGAAGAAGAAGTCCCCGTCCGACCTCCGAAACTCTGCCGCCGCGCGGAGGGCAAAACCGTCAATAGCACGGACGGCCGAGAGAGTGGGGGGCGTTTTTTCGGCCTCGTCGGTCCCCGCCGCGGCCGCGTTCTCCGCCGCCATCAGGCACGCCAGGGAGAACAGGCAGAACGCAGCGACCTTCGCCACCCCGAAAAAGTACCTCGCAAACTGCAACATACGCAAGCGCCTCCATTCATAAATTGCCAGTGTTTATGCTGGACTCGCCGCCTGCCTGCATAGCTCATTCCCATTCATTCGCAGGCAGGGCGAGCGAAAACGACGGCGAGGCGAGGGGAAGTGAAAAGGGGACCGCAACGCCTCGATCCGCAACTCCTCGATTAATGATGAGGCCATTGTAGTCCCATGAGGCCGATCCTTCATGGAGTTTTCTACGGACGGAGCCCTCCGAAAAAGGAGTTAAAAAGCACCTGCCGGTTCGGTACCGGCGGGCGCTCTCGTATGCGGCAGTCTGCTTATGCAAGGGGCTGGGGGTGTTGTGCCTGGGAAACAACTTCTTTCATCGACTGTGAGCGAACGGTATGTTTGATCGATATCACTTGTATGCTATCATTACCCTTGCACATCTCTTTTCGTTGAAAAAGTTTTTTGGAACAACCAGAGCTGAAAGGTTTGGAAGGAAAACTTTATATGAGGAAGATAGCAGTTTACGGCAAGGGTGGAATAGGCAAGTCGACGACGACGTCCAACCTCTCGGCTGCGCTGGCGGAGCGGGGGCTCCGGGTGCTGCAGATCGGGTGCGACCCCAAGGCGGACTCGACCAAGACCCTGATGGGGGGACGCGCCATTCCGACCGTACTGGAACGGATGAGGGAGGGTGCGGATTCCGTACGACTCGAGGATATCGTCTTCGAGGGGTATGGGGGGTGTCTGTGCGTGGAGTCCGGAGGTCCGACCCCGGGGGTCGGATGCGCGGGGCGCGGCATCATAGCGGCCTTCGAGAAGCTCGAGGAACTCGAGGCCTACGAAAGGTTCCGGCCGGACGTGATCCTCTACGACGTTCTGGGGGATGTCGTGTGCGGCGGGTTTGCCATGCCCATACGGGGCGGCTATGCCGACCACGTCCTGATCGTTACCTCGGCGGAGCAAATGGCTTTATTTGCGGCATCGAACATCGCCTGCGCCATCGAGAGCTTCGGAAAACGCGGCTACGCCAGGCTGGCGGGCCTGATCCACAACTCGCGCAACATCGCCGACGAGGACCGCCGGGTGGCCGAGGCCGCCGAGGCGCTGGACACCATTGTGCTGAAGAAGATCCCACGCAACGGCGACGTCCAGACTGCGGAGAATCGCGGCTGCACCGTCCTCGAAGCGCTCCCGGACAGCCCCATGGCAGCGGAGTACCGCGACCTTGCGAAGCGCGTTCTCGAGGTGTGCGGGGGATGAACGGCACGTTCGAGGACACGCTTCACTACACATCCCCGGCCCATGGCGGCTGGGGGATGGTGCGCATCGGGATGCTCGTTCCGGAAAGCGTGCAGCTGTTCGTATGTCCCTTCGCCTGCGGGCGCCACGGGGCCATCGGGGCGATGCGCCAGGGGTTCAAGGACCGGCTGGCCTACCTCTACGTCGACCAGAACGATATCGTCCGGGGCTACGACGACCCGATCCCCGGGGCCGTGGAGGAGCTCCTGGACGCACTGCCCCGGCGTCCCAGGGTCGTACTGATCTTCCTGAGCTGTCTCGACGACTTGATCGGGACGGATCGGGAGGCTCTGCTGGAGGTCCTGCACGGCCGTTTCCCCGATCTGCGCTTTCGGATATGCCACATGAATCCGATCTCCCTCGACTCGAAGTCTCCGCCTCCGGTTACGATCCGGAGGCGCATCTACAGCCTGTTGGAGCCCTCGGAGACGAAGGAGACGTCGGTCAACAGCATCGGCAACCTGGAGGCGGTGGCCCCGGAATGCGAGCTGCACCGTGTCCTCGAGGGCCTGGGCGCGGGCAAGTTTCGGCATATCTCGCTCTGCAGGACCTTCGAGGAGTTCCAGCGGATGGCCTCCAGCCGGGCGAACCTCGTCCTGGCGCCAACCGGAGTGCAGGCCGCGAAGGAGATGGAGCGAGCTTTGGGAATCCCCTTCCTCCTCCTGCCCGTGAGCTACAGCATCGGGGAGATCGAAGCGGGCTACCGGCAGCTTCGGGACTTTCTGGACCCATCGGGCGCCGAGCCCGATCTCTCCGCCGAACGTGCGGCTGCGCTCGTCGCCGTCGAGGCGGCCCTGCGAGCCGTCGGGGACAGGCCGGTGATCGTGGACGCGTCCGCCGCTACCCGCCCCTTCGGCCTCGCCCGGGCCCTCCTGGAGTACGGGTTCTCCGTCCGGCGCGTGGTGGCCCAGAAGTGCATCCCCATCGATCGGAAAAGCCTGGACTGGCTGGAGGGGAATCGGCCGGACGTGGAGCTCGTGCAGCCTCGGCATCACAGGGCCGTGCGATTCGAGGGGCGTCTTGCGGAGGCGCTCGCCATCGGGGTGGACGGCGCCTACCTGGCGGGGGCCAGACATGTGGTGGACCTCTTCACCGATGGGACGCTCTTCGGGTTCCATGGGCTGAGGGTCCTGATGGAACGGATGCGTGCAGCCGCCGAGGCCGAGACGGACCTGGAACGCCTGATCGAGAGCTACGGGTTGGTAGTGTGATGGCACGTCTGTCCCTATGCCTTCCCCCCTTCTCCCCGGATTATTCGGGGGTCTCATCGGTCTTCTTCGACCTCCCCGCCGTGGTCGCCATTCACGACGCCTCCGGATGCACGGGCAACTACACGGGCTACGACGAGCCGCGGTGGTACGGGGCGAGCGCGACGATCTTCTGTTCTGCCCTGAGGGACATCGATGCCGTGATGGGGGACGACGAGAAGCTGATCGGCCGCATGCTCGCCGCATGCCGGGACCTGGACCCCAAGCTGACGGCCCTGGTCGGCAGCCCCGTCCCGATGGTCGTCGGCAGCGACATGAAGGGCATCGCCACGGAACTGGAGGCCAGGACCGGACTGCCGTGTTTCGGGTTCGACACCACGGGGACGGCCTATTACGACCGCGGAGTTTCCGCCGCGCTGATCGCCCTGCTGGACCGCTTCGCCGAGCCCTCCCCTCCCGTGCCGAACACGGTCGGCATCGTGGGGGCGACCCCGCTCGACTTCGCCGATGGGGTCGATATCCGCAACCTCCAGGACGCCCTGCAGGAACGCGGCGTCGAGGTCACAGCGACGCTGGCGATGGGATACGACCTGGAGGCGCTGCGGCGCGCAGCTGCGGCCCACGTCAACCTGGCGGTGTCGCGAGCAGGCTTTCTGGTCTCGAAATGGATGTACCGCCGGTTCGGAACGCCGTATCTCTGCGGCCTGCCGATGGGTGCGGCCTCCCTCGAGGCGTATTTCCAAGCGCTCGGCGCAATGCTGGAGGGCGAGCCTTCCGAGCCCCGGATACTGAAGGGTGAGCCTCCATCTGAGCCTCTATCCGAGCATCCGGAGGTCCTGGTGGTCGGGGAGCAGGTTCAGGCCAACGCCATCCGATGCGCCCTCGGAACGGAATTTGGGGTGTGCGATATTGCCGTGGGCTGTATCTTCGGCATGGAGCCGGACCTGGCCCTGCCGGGGGACCGGGACCTGAGGGACGAGGCGGAGATCCGGAACGCGATGAACTCGGGGCCCTCCCTGGTCGTGGGCGACCCCTTCCTCGAGCCCCTGCTGCGGGACGACTCCGTGAAGTTCATCCCGTTTCCGCTCTACGCCGTATCCAGCCATCAGTCTCCCGTTGCGCCCGTTCGCCATATCGGCGGACGTTTCAACGAGTCGTTCTCCGCGCTTCTTCGGCGTCCCGACCTCCGCGCCGATAAGTGCGCCGGAGCGAGGGGGGCGGAACCCGTCCCCCGGAAACTTTCCTGAGTGTCGCTTGACTGTCGCTCAAAACTTGAGACTTGAGAAAGGATGATGTTCCGCATGAAGTTTACGTACGATCGTCTTTCCTATCCTTCGGGACTGTTTTGTACCGTTCTGCTGCTGCTGTTTTTGAGCCTCGCCGGGGCCGCGTCGGCCGCCTCCGACGCGGCGAAGGGGGCTGCGTCCGGGGAGCCCGGCGCGGGGAAGGCGACGCGGGTGGTCGTCGACCACACCGGCAAGGAGGTGCGCATACCGGCGAAGATCGAGCGCATCGTCATCACGGGCCCCTGGCCCCTGCCGTCCGTCTACTGCCTTTTCGAGGGGGCCGGGGACAAGCTGGTGGGGATCCATCCCGGCTCGATGTCGGCCGCGACAAATTCCCTGCTGCCCCGCGTGGCGCCCGGCATCCTGAGGGCCAGCACCGAGTTCCTGAAGGGGGACGTGCTGAACGCCGAGGAGCTGCTCAAGCTGAAGCCCGACGTCGTGTTCTACAGGGTGGAGACGGCAGCCCACGCAGGGCAGCTGGCCCTGACGGGCATTCCCGCCGTAGGGTTTTCGACGGCCCTCTCGGGGTTCGACACCATCAGGACCTTCGAGAGCTGGGTCAAGCTCCTTGGAGAGGTTCTCCAGCAGGAGGACCGGGCGTCCGGAATCGTCGAATACGGCCGGAAGACCTACGACGAGATTCAGGCCGCGCTGAACGGCGTGAAGGGCCTCGAGAGGCCGCGCGCCCTGATCCTCTTCAACTACGGCGAGGGGAACATCAAGACATCGGGAAGCAATTTCTATGGGCAGTACTGGCTGGAGTCCACCGGGGCGGTCAACGTCGCCTCGGAGCTCTCGGGGGTGGCGGACATCAACATGGAGCAGATCTACGCCTGGGACCCCGACATCATCTACATCACGAACTTCAGCCGCCACATGCCGGAGGACCTGTACGAAAACGCGATCCCCGGACACGACTGGAGCACCGTCAGGGCGGTGCGCGAACGAAAGGTCTACAAGTTCCCGCTGGGCATGTACCGCTGGTATCCTCCCGCATCGGATACGCCCCTGGTGCTGAAGTGGCTGGCGAAGAAAAATCAGCCGGAGCTCTTCGCGGACGTGGACATGGACGCCGAGGTGCGTGCCTACTATAAGCGATTCTACAACCTCGACCTGACGGACGAGGACCTCCGCAGGATATTCAGTCCCGCGCGCGAGGCTGCCGGCACCAAGTGAACATGCGGAAGCGGTGGATTTTTTTCCTGCTGGTCCTCCTGCCCATCGCCGCGGCACTGTTCTGTCTGGGAATCGGGCGCTATCACGTCGGCGTCGGAGAGACCCTCGAGATCCTGCTCGCCGCGCTGAAGGGCGAGAGCGCCGCCTCCACGGCCTATTCGGTCATCTGTAAGGTGAGGCTTCCCCGAATCCTGCTGTCCCTCTTCGTCGGAGCGGGGCTCTCGGTTGCGGGGGCCTCCTTCCAGTCCCTGTTCAGCAATCCGCTGGCGACGCCGGACACGCTGGGCGTCGCCACGGGGGCCTCGTTCGGCGCGGTGCTGGCGCTCCTGTTCTCCCAGAACCTGCTGGCCGTGCAGACCTCCGCCATGGTCATGGGGCTCGCGGCGCTGCTGGCGACGACCCTCATCAGCCGGGTGCGGGGAAGGAGCACCGTCGTCATGGTGGTGCTGGCCGGGATGGTGGTGTCAGCCCTCTTCCAGGCCATGGTCTCGCTGATCAAGTACGTGGCCGATCCGGAGGAGGTGCTTCCGGCCATCACCTATTGGCTGATGGGAAGCATGTCGCGCGCCAGCTTTCACGGCATCGCGATGGGCGTCCCCCTGATCGTGGGGGGAATGGCCGTCCTCTTTCTGCTGCGCTGGAGGCTGAACATCCTGTCGCTCCAGGAGGACGAGGCGAAGTCGCTGGGCATCGATCTGAGGAAGCTCCGTCTGACCGTCATGGCCGCCGCGACCCTGATCACCGCGTCGTGCGTCTCGCTCTGCGGCAACGTGGGATGGGTGGGACTGCTGATTCCGCACGCCTCACGGATGGTCTGCGGCAGCGACAACAAAAGGATCGTCCCCGTAAGCCTGGCTTTGGGATCGGCATTCATGGTTCTCATCGACACGGCGGCCCGCAGCGTCACCGCGGCGGAAATCCCGGTCTCCATATTGACGGCGATCATCGGCGCACCGTTTTTCATCCTTCTGCTGCGCCGGACAAGGGGGGCTCGACTGTGATCTTCGAGGTTCAGGGAGGATATTTCGGCTACGATTCCGTCCCGGTCCTGCGGGACATCGCCTTCTCCGTCAGGGATCGGGAGATCCTGTCGGTACTGGGGCCGAACGGCGTGGGCAAGACCACGCTGCTCCGCTGCATGATGGGGCTCCTTCGCTGGAAAAAGGGCGCCAGCACCATCGACGGACTCGACCTCTCCCGCCTGAGCCCGCGGGAGGTCTGGAGGCGCATCGCGTACGTTCCGCAGTCCAAGGGGACGGCCCTGTCCTACACCGCCCGGGAGATGGTCCTGATGGGGCGTTCCGCCCGTCTGGGGCTCTTTGCGCAGCCGTCCCATGCGGACGAGGCGGCCGCGGAGCGGGCCATGAATCTGGTGGGCGTAACCCACCTGGCGGACAAGCGATGCAGCTGCATGAGCGGCGGCGAGCTGCAGATGGTGCTGATCGCCCGCGCCCTGAGCGCGGAGCCGGAGATGCTGGTGCTGGACGAGCCGGAGTCCAACCTGGACTTCAAGAACCAGCTGATCGTCCTGGAGACGATCGAGCGCCTGGCGCGCGAACGGGGCATCGCGGCCGTCATCAACACCCACTACCCCGCCCACGCCCTCAAGATCGCCGACAAGGCGCTGATCCTGAGCCGGGACGGCGCCAGCCTGTGCGGTCCCGCCGAGGAGGTCCTGAACGAGGAGAACATGCGCAGCGCGTTCGACGTCCGAGTGAAGATCGCGGATTTCCTCTTCGAGGGACTCCGCTACAGGAGCGTCATCCCCATCGCGACGGTGTGAGTTTTTCGATACGAGAGGAAGGTTTTTATGATGAAAAATTTGTTTTCGGCGGCATGCCGTCTTCTGCGTCCGGAGATCCAGCTTTTGGTACTGTTGTTGTGGAGCCTGTGCCCGGCCTTTGTCCTGGAGGCCGCTCCGGCGGCGCCCGACCGGGATAAGCCGGCCGCGGCCTCCCGCATCGTGGTCGACCAGCTTGGGAACGAGGTCGAGCTCCCCGCCGAGGTGAACCGTGTGGTCATCGCTTCCGCCTGGCCTCTCGCCTCGGTGTTCTGTCTCTTCGAGGGCAGCGTCGAGAAGCTGGTCGGTTTGGACCCCGCAATCATCAGTGCGGCCGAGAACTCGCTCCTGATCAAGGTCGCCCCCGAGATCGTCCATGTTCCAAGCGGCTTCAGCAAGAACGGGATCCTGAACGTGGAAGAGCTGCTGAAGCTGAAGCCGGACGTGGTGCTTTACGCCTCCGCCGTGCCCGGGGATTACGAGGCGTGCAAACGGGCCGGGATCCCCGCCGTGGGCTTCAGGCTCGACGTCAAGGGCTTCAACGCGGTCGAGACGATCAACAGCTGGATGGAACTGCTGGGGCACGTGATGGGCACGAACATCGAGGCCAGGGATTTCGTCGCATACGGCAGGGAGATGCAGGCCAAGGTCGAGGGACGTCTCAAGGGAGTCCCCCAGGACAAAAAACCGCGATGCATGTTCATCCATGGTTACGAGGCCCTGGCGATCCGAGTCCCCGGGGCCTCATCCTGGGCGGACTACTGGATCAAGGCTTCGGGAGGCATCAACGTCGCCGCCGAGGCGGGAAAGGGGACCCAAAGCGTCAATATGGAGCAGATCTACACATGGAACCCAGAGAAGATATTCATCACCAACTTCCTCCCGCTCCTGCCCGACGACCTTTACGGCAACAGGGTGACCGGTCACGACTGGTCTCCCGTCGAGGCCGTGAAGCAAAAGGCAGTCCGCAAACTTCCCCTGGGGATGTACCGCTGGTACGTCACCTGTTCCGACTCCGCCCTGATGCTGTTGTGGATGGCCAAGGAAAACCACCCGGAGCTCTTTGAGGATATCGACATGAACCGGACGGTGAAGGATTTTTATAAGAGGTTCTATGGGTTTTCTCCGAGCGACGAGGAGATCGCCTCCGTGTTCCGTCCCAAACGGGAGGCTGCGGCAGGGATATAGTCCCGATTCATCCATCGTATGCCTCGTTGTTTCCGTTCGCCTTGCCTGCAAACGACTTGGAATCGGCGTAAAAGAGCGGCGGGGCCCGTAAAGGGCTCCGCCGCTCTTTCGTCAATCCGGTATGCTTGCCGTGCAGGTCACGGAGCGCCCCCGAACGACGCCCCCGGGGTCAGAACGCCCGAGTCCATCGTGTACGCCGCCCTTCCGTAGTTCAGGGCCTCCAGGTCGTGAGAGACCAGGATCAGCGTGACCCCCTCCCCGTTCAGGTCCGAGAAGGTCCTCATGATCTGCCCCGCGGACTCCCTGTCCAGGTCGGAGGTGGGCTCGTCGGCGATGACGAGCTGGGGCCTGTTGATCAGGGCACGGGCGATGACCGTCCGCCGCAGCTCGCCCCCGGAGAGCTCCGCGGGGTAGGCATCCGCCAGGCGCTCTATCCCGAACTTCCCCAGAAGATGCCGGGCCGCCCCCTCCCCGTCCCCCCCGCGCCGGTAGAGACAGAAGGGAAGCAGGACGTTCTCCAGGACCGTGAGGTTGGGCAGCGCCGCCGCGTTCTGTGGGATGAAGCCGATGGACTGGTTTCTCATGAACGAGAGCTCGCGGTCGCCCTTCCCCGCAAGGCTCCGGCCGTCGATCTCCACCGTGCCCGACGTGGGCGCCAGCATCCCCGCAATCAGGTTCAGCAGCGTGGACTTCCCGCTCCCCGACCGGCCGATGATGTTGACATAATCCCCGGCCCTCACCTCCAGGGAGACCCCCTTCACCGCAAAAAAACGTCCGCCGCCCCGCGGGTACTCGCGGGACAGCTCCGTAAGCCGTACGATAGTCTTCTCTTTCATCGTCTTCTCTTCCATGCTACAGGTCTCTCATGGTGTCGTAGATGTCCGCCCGACTGGCCCTCACGGCGGAGCGCGCCGCCGTCAGCAGGCCGGTGAGCACCGATGCGACGATGCTCGCCGCGCCCATCAGGAGGAGGACGGCCGGACGCGGCAGCAGGAAGGGCAGGCTCAGCGTCTCCGTCGCCATGGGACCGAAGACGGCGATGGCCGCTCCGCCGAGAAACGTGCCCAGAACCGAGCCATAGAGGCAGATGAGGAACACCTCGGCCAGGGCGAGGCGTATCAGCTTCCCCCGTGTCGCCCCCAGGACCCTCAGGACGCCCATCTCCCTCCTGCGCTCGCCCAGGGTCATCGCAAACACGAGGGCGATGACGACGACCGCGAGGACCCACACCAGGAAAATGAACCCCTTGATCAGGCCGGAGACCAGGTTCAGGCCGGACGAGATCGTGTTGACGAACTTCTTGCTGAACAGGGCGTAGATCCCCCGTTCATTGAGCTTTCCGTTGAGGGTTCGCGCGGCCTTGACCGAATCGTAGCCGGGGGCCAGCTTGATCATGACGGTGGAGATGAGGCTCTTATCCCGGGTCAGGGGATGCTTCAGGATCCGCTCCGCTTCCCTGGCCAGGGCGGTCAACGTCCCCCGGGTCATGAACACAGTGGCGTCGAACCCCATCCCCGTCTGCTCCAGCCGCCCGGCCACGGGAAAGCCCTTCTTGAAGAAGGTGAGCTCGTCCCCCTCGTCCCCGGCCACGTGATGCCCCAGGATGACCTCGCCGTCCTTCAGGTCCCGATGCAGGGTCCTCTCCAGCCAGGGTTTGATCAGGAAATCGGTCCCATAGTCGATCCCCACCAGCTGCACCGGATAGGAACAGCAGGAGGCGTTCAGCGTCGCCAGGAAGGTCTGAGGGGACATCCTGTCGATGCCGATCTCCCCGTCCCTGTCGGCCTCCCTGAGGAGCTCCATCACGTCGCGGGGGAGGTAGAAGGTCGAGGGCTTTCCCGAGAGCAGGATGCTGTCGATGTGGGGATCGTACCCCTCGGGGACCACCATGATGTCGGCCCCCAGGCGGTCGGACATGCTGGAGACGCCCCCGGACAGGCTCAGGGAGAGGACGGACCCCGCGTAGAGCGAGAAGGCGAAGAGCAGGATCACGAGGACGAGACAAAAGCTCCTCCGGGGCTTCCTGCGAATGTTCTTCCCCGCGAGCTCGAAGGTCGTCAGGCGCATCTCAACGGCCCCGGCCCACGAAGCCGTGGATCAGGGCGACGACGTTCACCAGCACGAGGGCGGACACGAGGACGATCACCACCGGCATGGTCGTTGTATGGCAGGCCATGTCCGCGGCCTTGCAGAGCCCGCACTCCCAGCCCAAGCCCGCCTTGTCCCCGATGACGATAATCCGCATGGGGACCAGATAGCACAACAGGGCCGCCGCAATCGAAAGGACGCCGGAGAGGGACGCGATCCACCGCTTCCGATGGCCCCAGAGGGCCAGAAGCGACAGGACGACGATCAGCGCCCCCATGCCCGCGATAAAGATCCCGCTGTAATGGCACATCATGTGCTTTCCGTTCGGCATGGGGCCGCAGACCGGAAAGAGGATGAAGGGTGTCAGGGCAAGAACCACACCCAGGATGGCGTTTAGGATAAAGAGTATTTTTTTCATTTTCATTCCACCTTTTTCTTTCCTGCTTTTTTGTCCGAGAGGCGCCGATTGAATCAGCGCTTCCCCTATCTCGCCTTCTGCAGCGCCTGACGCACGGCGATCTGAAACTCCCTGTGCGTCACCGTCGCGCCGGAGACGGCGTCCACCTTGTCGATGTCCTGGACCTTGAGGAGTTCGCCCGGATACTGCCTCATCCCCGCGACGGAGATCTGGCACAGCCGATAGTTCGCCTCGCTGTCGTTCTTCCCGTAGTTCTCGTCCTTGACGTGCCCCTCGGCGTCGGTCGCGGTCATCTGACAGTCCACGATCGCGTTGTTCTCGATCTTCAGGACGACCTTGGCGCCGCCGCCCCCGTTCTCGCTGCGGTATTCCCCTTCGTAGACGCCGTCGCGGTAGCCCCGGGACGTCCCCTTCAGGACGAACGCCGCCGCAGCGGCAGCAATGACAATCAGGACCACGGCGGCAACGACATAACGACTCTTCATGCTCTTCCTCCGCTCTCTCCGGGCTCGAGGGGCCGGGTCTGGTCGATGTCCTGGACGATCTTCCCATACTCGAGCACGATCTTCCGCTGGGCCACGTCCCCCACCTCGGGGTCGTGGGTCACCACGATGATGGTGGCCCCCTCGCGGTGCAGGGTCCTCAGGATGTCGATGACGATGCCCTCGTTCTCCTCGTCCAGGTTCCCCGTGGGCTCATCCCCCAGGAGGATGTCCGGCGAATTGATCAGGGCCCGTGCGATGCACACACGCTGCTGTTCCCCTCCGGAGAGCTGGCTGGGAAGGTGCCGGGCCCGGTCCTTCAGCCCGACCTTCTCCAGGGCCTCCAGGGCCTCCCCCTCGTCGGGCATGCTGTGATAGTACTGCGCGACCATGATGTTCTCCACCGCGGTCAGATAGCTGATGAGGTGAAACTGCTGGAAGATCAGCCCGATCTTGTCCCTGCGGATGCGGGTGAGGCTTGCGGCGTTCTCCCGGCTGATGTCGTGTCCGTCCAGGACGACGCTCCCCGACGAGGGGCTGTCCATGCATCCGATGAGGTTGATCATCGTGGTCTTTCCCGAACCCGAGGGCCCCATGATGGACAGCCAGTCCCCGGCGTTCACGGTCAGGTTGATGTCCGAAAGGGCGTGAAGCGTGCCGTAGACCTTCGATACGCCCTTCATCTCCAATATCTTACCCAAATTTATTCCCCCCTGAGCACGATGGCCGGATGAATGTCCATCACCTTGCGGACGGGCAGGATCGAAGCGAGGATGGTGATGGCGATGAAGACCGCGATGGTGATGGGAATGAGGAGCCATTGAAAGTGTATGGCCCTGCCGAAGACGCTCAGGCTGACCTGCTGCGCGAACTCGAACCCCAGGAGAACCCCAAGGGCCCCCCCGATGAATCCCAGCAGAACCCCCTCCCCCAGAAACTCACCCATGATGAGCCCGTTCTCGGCCCCCAGCGCCTTCTTGAGGCCTATCTCCCGCTTCCGCTCCGCGACCATCGCCATCATGGTGGTGTAGACCGAGATCATGGTGATGAGCAGCACCACGATCGTCACCAGATAGACCAGGGCCTGTAGCTTGCCCAGCACGATGTCCTGAGACTGCGTCAGGCGCCGGACCGCCCGCGGCTGCACGTTCGGAAGCTCGGCCTCGATCACGGACGAGAGCGTCCCCAGCCCCGCGGCGTCGGCCATGACGCTGCACTCCACGACGTCGCTGCGGAACGTGTCGCCGATCAGCTCGTCCAGCATGTCGGCATCCGTGAAGATGAATCCCTCCTCGGCACCTCCGGTGGTGATGATGCCCCGGACGTAGAGCTTCCTGCTGAAGTACTGCGTGCCGACGTCCTTCTTGACGTTTTCCTCGGCGCTGAAGGTCTGTTTGGACGCGACGGCGCTCTGCCCGTACTTCACGCCCTTGACGACGAAATCGTCGCCCAGGGAAAGGTCCAGCGTCCTGGCGATCTCCTTGCCCACCATCACCTGATCGGGCCTGTCCTTCGTCCCCCATTCGCCCTCCACGTACCAGAAGGGGCTGTTCTTCCGGGCCTCGTCCAGGTCTGTCCCCGCGATGATGTAGGGCTGCTCGTTGATCTTGACGGTCTGGTAGCGGTAGGGGGCCATGCCCACGATCCGGTCCCCGCCGATGATGCGCCGGACCGCCTCCAGATCCCCGCGGAGGATCTTCGTGTCCCCCCTGGGGAGCAGGACCAGGTTGGCCCCGTAGGAGCGGAACTCCCGTCCCAGCTGCCGTGGAATGTCGTAGTAGATCGTGACCAGCCCCGACAGGGTCGTGGCCCCGATGGCGATGGCCAGGACGGCGACGATCAGGCGGGAGCTCCTTCGGACGAGGGAGCTGACCACCATCTTCAGATACATGCGCTCTCGGCTTGTCGCTTTACTTGCCATGCAGGACCTCCGTAGGCTTCAGCTTCAGCAGATATCGGATGGCGGGGACGCTGCCGAACAGGACGACGAAGAAAAGGATGGCCGAGACGATGGGGATCACCATCTGCGCGATCTCGATGCCGGATCCGAATACCGTTCTTCCAATGACCTGGGCGAAGCCGATGCCCAAAAAGTAACCGACGACGCCCCCCGCAAACCCTATAAGCATCACCTCGGTCAGGACGAACAGGATGATCTGGGCGTTGAGCGCTCCGAGCGCCTTCAACAGCCCCAGCTCCTGGCTCCTCTCGATGACGCTCGCGGTGATGAGGTTCGATATCGCGAGGGCCGAACCGATGGCGCTGAGGATGGTGATCAGGGTCATCAGGAAGGTGGTCTTGTTCAGGATCGTCCCCTCGGACTCCGCGACCTGCCGGACCGGCTTGGCGACCCCATCCCGCACGACCTCCTGAATCTGATGGCAGATGGCGCTGACATAGGCCGTGCAGTACCAGGTTTCGTAGTCCGTGGGGTTCAGGCTCTGCGGGTCCTGGGCCGCCCGCCTCGCCAGCTCGTTGTCCGGCGTGGTGATGGCGGAGACCTCCATCCGGGAGATCTTCTCCGGGAGCCCCAAAAGCTCCTGGACCATCCTCAGGGTCCCCACGATCTGCTCGTCCCCGGTCCCGCCGTCGGTGTAGATCCCCTTGACGACGACCTGCCGGGTCCGGTCCCCGTGGCGCAGCGTCAGGGTGTCCCCCAGCGAGACGTCGTTCCGGCCAGCCAAAAGGCTCCCCACCATCACGAATCCGTCGTCCTCCTCACCAAGCCATTCTCCCTTCAGGTCGATCTGCCACCAGTTCCTCAGGGGCCTCAGCCCCGTATCCAGCGTCTCGCCCGTGGGCAGGACGGCGTGTTTCCTGACCCAGCTCCCGACGAGCGGGACCTCCGCCCCCCCCGGGCCAACCCCGTCCACGCGCACGCTCCCCTCCAGGAAGGGGGCGAAATCGACGATGTTGAAGCCCCAGAAGATCGTCTTGACCTTCAGCACATCCTCCTCATGGAGGAACTTGTCGGTGACGCCCTCTCCCTCGCTGAGCCCGTAGAGGTCGTTCATGAGGGCGGCCTCCTTGTGACGCACGACGATGTTGGCGCCGTACACCTTGAGCTCGCGGTTCACCTTGTCCCCGATCCCCAGCATGACGTTCATCATGGCCGTGGACAGGGAGACGCCCAGGGTGACGGTGAAGGCGATCATCAGCATCTTGCTCTTCTGGCGGACGATCGTCCGCCGTATCATTCTCCAGAACACGGGAGCCTCCTACTTCCTTTACTTGCTTCCTTTACTTGAAGCGTTTTTCATGGCGCTCCAGTTCCCTGACGTCGATATAGATCTTCGAGCCCCTGACCTCGTAGGGGAACGGAATGGGATTGCAGCCCCCCCGGAACCCGATGGTGTTCTTGTTCATGACGACGTCGCAGCGGCGGCAGACCACATCCTCGTCCCCGCGCTCGTAATAGCCGGCGACGCCGCATATTTCGCAGGCATCCAGTCCCACCCCATAGGCGTTTCCCGCGGGCTTCTTTACGACGAGAAACCTCACGTTGTACCCGCCCGGGGTGTCGTAGGCGAACTTGTGAAGATGGCCGTCGGAGACCTTGTCCAGCGCAATGGAGATGACCCCGTCGTCGAGGTCGTAGGACTCGGGCTGGAGGTCTGCCGGCGGTTTGGTGTCCAGATAGTTGAGGACCACCACGATCAGGACCGTGACGGCCGACCAGCAGAACAGGCCGGCGGACCAGCGGCGGTACCCGCGAAGCCGGGCCCTCTCCTTCCGCAGCAGGGCTTTGTTGCGAAACTCGCCCACGACCTTTCGATGCGTGGCGAATACGCACAACAGCATCAGAAGGGCCAGGGCGAGCTGGGTAAAGACGAAGATATTCTGGAATTGGTCGCCGAAGATCATGAGCTCGAATACGAGGTCCGAGAGCCCGATCACCTTGAGGCGCTGGAGCGCCGCCACGGCCCTGACCCCGTACTCCAGGAAGAAGAGGAGGACGGAGCCGCTCAGAAACAGTACGGACGCTCCGTCCCCAAGGGCCCGATGGACCTCGAACGAGCTGAGCGCAAGCATCAGGCACACACCAAGGCCGAGGGTAAAACCGATGCCCCTCAGCAGCGCGCGCGTGCTGAGGCCGCTCTCTCCGAAATAGACGAACTCCTGAGTGTATTGAAAGATCTGAGGCATGAGATAGGTCAGGGAGAGGAACGTCAATGCCGCCAAAACCGCCCTGTCGATCCATCGAGCGCCCCTCCGTCCCCGAAGCAGGGTCCCGGACAGGACGACCCACAAAAAGGCAAGCAAGGCCGCCGCCGCAATGACCACCACAGCCCAGCGGTTGAATCGCATGAGGGGGAGGTTCATGCCCTTGGGGTCGAACAGGCGAACTCCAAAGACGATCCCGCCTCCAAGAATCCCTGCCGCCGCTCCGGCCCAGACGATCAGACGATCGGCCCTTCCCTTGAAGCGCAGGATATAACTGAAGATCAAACCGACCATCAGGGAGAACGAGGCAAGATGATCGGTGACCGCGACGAGATATTTAAGAATGGGGTTGACCTCCGGACTTGTCAAAAATTTCCGCGGGGCACGCTGCATTCCGAACGGCAAAAGGCCGGACGGAAGAGGGCGCCCCGCAGAATAAGTTACTTAACCTGTCCCCCTAAGTCCTGGGACTACTGGTTCTGGAGCTGCTCCCCGGTGTAGTTCCAGTCAAATTCGGCGGTATGGGTCTGGAAATACTCGCCCGCCTTCTCCTTGGCGGGAACACCGGTCTCGGGGTCGGTGTGAAGCAGGTAGTCCGTGGGGGGCTCGATGATGAACTTCAGCTTATAACGTCCGACCTTCAGGCCCTTTTTGATGTTGGCGCCATAGTGGGGGCCGTCGTCGGCGTTCATGGGCATGAAGTTCCCCTCCATGACGACCGTCTTGCCCTGAGCGTCGAGGATCTGGTACTTCACGCTCAGATAGGCCGGCCAGATGTTCTCGCCCGAGCCGAAGCCGTAGGCGATGGCAAACGCCGGCTGAAGGTGGATGTCCGCCTCGAGGTGCATGTCCGACTCCTCTTTCGAGGGGTTCTTACCCGCGGGAACCATGTCGACGGCCTGGAAGTACACGGCCGCCACGTTGTAGGGACCGACCTGGATCTCCTCGCCGATGGGAATCTCGGCGAAACCGCTCTCGCCCGGCTTCTCCGCCGGGGCGGCCACGGCCGAGCCGACCAAGGCCAGGGAGAGGACGACGACCAGCAGCGCAGCAAACTTCTTCATGAAATTTCCCTCCTGATGAGTATTATAAAAAACCTCACGCGAGGTTTTTTACCAAAGGTTGACTTCGATTTCCACCGTTATTTCGCGTTCTCCTTCCCAGCGTTCTTCTTTCCACCCAGGGTATGGGACAGGATGATCCAGACCGCCGCGATGACCAGCATGACCTGCGGGATCAGGGTCTCCGCCCGGTCGTAGATGCTCAGCGACTCGATGGAGAAGCCGTTCATGGCCGGGATGGTGGTCCTGCCGACGATCACGTCGGCCTCGGTGAGCTCCACGACGCCCTTGCCCATGAAGGACACGCACAGGACGAAGAGCAGGATGCTCGTGAAGAGGAAGAACGGCTTGAGCGGCAGCTTCACGCTGAAGTAGCGGAAGGCCACGTAGACGGCCACCAGCACCACGGTCCCCGCCAGGATGCCGTAGACGATATGGGGCGTGCTGTTCATGCCGCCGGAGAAGGACGCCTTGTAGAAGAGGATGAGCTCCGCTCCCTCGCGCAGGACGGCGATGAAGGCCGCGAAGACGAGGGTCATCTGGCTCTTTCGGTCGATGGACTGCTGGACCTTTTCGTTGATGTAGTGGGTCCACGCCTCGGTGTCCGCCTTGGAGAGCATCCAGTTGCTGACGTAGAAGAGGACCGCCACGGCCAGGAACATGGTCCAGCCCTCCAGGAGCTCCCGCGCGACGCCGCTCGAATCCCCCATGAGGGACTCCAGCGCCCAGGCCAGAAGGACGCTCGCCCCGATGGCCGCGACCGATCCGACATAGACGCTGCGCACCATCCTCGTGTTGCCGGTCTTGATCAGATAGGCCACGATGGCGACGATGACCAGGATGGCCTCGAGCCCCTCGCGAACCAGCAGGCCGAAGGCGGTGAGGAAGGTCAGCCAGTCCCGGTTCACGGGCGCCTTGGCGGGGGCCTTCGGGGCGGGCGCAGGAGCCGGGGCCTCCGCAACCGCGGCAGCGGTATCAACGGACGCCGCAACGACGGCCCCGCCGCCCGGGGCGGGACGGCCCTTGTCCCCGTAGACAGCCTCCCCCACGCTGTCGGGCTCACTGGCGTCGATATCGCCATCCAGCACCATGGCGTCCTTGTAGACCTTGACCCTCAAACTCTCGAGCATGTCGAGGAGCGCACCCTTCGGGGATTCCTGATTTCCCAGCAGGACGTGCTTGATGCTGCCGAAGAGCGCCTCGATGTGGCTGACGCGTGCCGAGGAGATGGCCACCATGACGTTCTTCTCGAACCCCTGGATCTCGTAGTAGCCAAAGTAGGCGTCGTTGACGTGCTTGTAGGCGTCGCGGTAGCGGTCGGCCTCGATGTCCTCCCGCGCGGCGTCGAACTCGAGCGCCATATCCGCCGCCACGCCCTTCCACGAGTCGTATTTCTTCTTCTTCGCCGCAAGGCCCTCGGACGCGGAAAAGACGACAAAAAGAAAGATCGCCGTGACCAGCAGTCCCCAATAGAGCCGTGCCGACTTCCTCTGCATATTCATCGTTACCCTTCCCCTGGACTGTAATTTAGGTAAAGCAAACAAAAACATACCTTTCTATTTAGGATTTTACGCCTGGACCCCGCATTCGTCAATAAAGAAGTGAGGGAACGGCAATATGTCCGCCGCTCCCTCACTTCCTTAATACCGCCCGGCCTCGCCGATTCCGTGTGAAACGCGAAACCTTTTTGCCGCGCTAGTCCCCGGAATGGCTGAGCTGTGCACCATCCCTCCGCTTCAGGGCCGAGAATGCCTGGAGCACCATCAAAAGGGCCAGCACCAGAAGAAGGATGGCCATACCGCCCAGGACCCAGTTGGGCTTCGCGGCATTGATCAGGTTGTCGCGGACCATCAGCCCCAGGGCCGCGACCGTTGTGATCAGCATGAACCACATGGGGAGCATCAGCCACTGGTTGGGCTTCTTCAGGGCACGGGCAACCCAGACGGCCAGGGCCAGCAGGACGAGCGCGCCGACCAGCTGGTTGGCGGCCCCGAACACCGGCCAGATAGCCTGCCACACCGGAATGGCCGCTCCGGTGACCGTGTGCGTCTTGGTCAAAAGCAACCCCATCGCGGCCGCAACGGCGATGATCGTCGCCGTATAGCGGTCGACCTTCATGTTGGTCAGCTCCTGGATCTGATAGCGGGTCAGGCGCGTGGCCGTGTCCAGCGAGGTCAGCAGGAAGCTGTTGAGCGCCAGGAGCCCCAGGGATTTTCCAATCTTGGGGTCGATGCCGATGAGCTCGGCAAAGCGGCCGAATCCCGTAGCGTAGGTGTTGTTGGGGTTACCCAGAAGGTCCCCGGAGATCATGATCGTTCCGAGGGCGATGACCGCCACGAGTCCCTCGATCAGCATCGAGCCGTAGCCCACCAGGACGGAGTCCTTTTCCCTTCGAATTTGCTTGGAGGTCGTGCCGCTGCCCACCAGGGAGTGGAATCCCGAGAGGGCGCCGCAGGCCACGATGATGAAGAGCATCG
This sequence comes from uncultured Fretibacterium sp., assembly GCF_963548695.1. Lineage (NCBI taxonomy): Bacteria > Thermotogati > Synergistota > Synergistia > Synergistales > Aminobacteriaceae > Fretibacterium > uncultured Fretibacterium sp. Next base: position 18,736 of record NZ_CAUUWA010000015.1, on the reverse strand, counting down.
GCCACAGGTAGTTGTTGCCGGCGACAAACCCCTTGAAGGCGGGCAGCTCGACCGTGAATTTGCTGCTGCCCAGCACCATGCCGATGGTCCCGATGATGACGGCGAAGTAGAGGAAGTAGGAGGCCAGGTAGTCGCGCGGCTGCAGCAGCAGCCATACGGGCATGACGGAGGCCAGGATGATGTAGACCACCAGGACCCAGCGCCAGTTCTCCATATTTTTGGTCCTCAGGGCCCCCTGGGCTCCGGCGAACTCCTCGTAGCTCGCCGCGCCGCTCTTCTGCAGCACCTCGTCCGACGCCTTGACCTCCTGGAATTTGGCCTCTCGGGCGGCCTTGTAGGCGTCGAAGTCCGCGTAGTCCGCGAAAGCCGCAGCGTCCTTGGCCTTGGCCTTGTCAAAGGCGGCAGCGTTGGCCAGAGGCATGTTGATGCCCGGCTGATGGAACTCCAGGGTCGGGTTGCCGGAGAGCGAGAAGTAGCTGGAGATCCACTTGTTCCCGTTTCCGAACCAGCAGGCATAGATGATGATGGGCACCATGATGATGGTCATCAGCCACAGCGGGCAGTTCATGCGGTAGATGAGGAGGCCGAAGAGCAGGGCCATGAAGATGTAGAGCGTCGCCGCGAAGGCCACCGCCGGGTCCGAGGCGAAGGAGCTGGCGGAGAGCTGCAGGAACACGGCCACAACCAGGATCAACGTCAAAATGGTGAAGCACAGAAAGAGGATCTTCCCCGCCCGGCCGATCCAACGGTCAACGACCTCCCCGACGGACTTGCCCTCGTGCCTCATGGAGGAGACGAGCCCGCCCATGTCGTGAGGTCCGCCCAGGAAGGCGGAGCCGATGACGCACCACAGGTAGGTAGGCAGCCAGCCGAACATGCCCGCCGCCGTGATGGGCCCGACGATGGGCCCCGCCCCCGCGATCGAGGAAAAATGGTGTCCCAGCAGCACCGCGGGGTGCGCCGGGCAATAGTCCACCCCGTCGTACATGGCCTCGGCCGGCGTCTTGTTGCTGTCGCTCAGCCCGTAGATTCGCGACATGTAGTCTCCGTAAAGCTTGTAGCAGAGGGCGAAGAAGACCATCGCCCCCACCAACAGTCCAAGCAGCATCTCAATCCTCTCCTTATCAACCGATCTCGATCTCCGCTCCAGGACGCGTCCCTTCAGGGACGGCAGCCCCCCGACACAGCTCCGACACAAAAATTCCGCTCCGCCTTCCCGCCCCCTTTCAATTTCGATCTTCTCAATTTCGATCTTCCGAGCAAACGACCTCGCCGCCGCGGAAACGTTCCTTAAAAAGTTAACGTTTCCTTAACGAAACAGCCAGTCAAGGTAATTATAGCGCAAATTACGCTGGAGACACGGGAAAGACGGACATGGGCCCTCGATCTGCGGGACGTGCACTTGACGCCCCATCGCTTTGTGATTGAATAGGTGGCGAGCGTGCCGCGAACAGGCCGTGTGTTTTACATTTTATCGAGGTAAGGAAGGGGATGGGCGCGTTGCCTCGGCCCGTTTTGAATTTGAATTCTTCGGTCCGTCGCCGACTTTTTCTTGTGGGGCTCCTCGCCCTGATGGGGGCGGCGGCCCTGTTCACGCCGGCGCAGGCGGCGCCCCGGAGGGCGTCTGCTGGCGTCTCGCCGGGTTCCGGAGTCTCCGACGACCGGGCGCCCGGGGAGGCTGCCTCGGCCGATGCGCTCCCCATCGCATCGGCGGACTCCGTCTCAGGGGATGCGGCGGCGCCCGCGGCTCGGCCCTTCAGGTTCGAGGACGTGGTCGAGAAGGCCAGGGCCGCGGCCGAGGCGGAGTACGTTCTGCCGGTCGCGCTGCCCGCCTCCCTGCGCAGCCTGAACTACGACCAGTGGCGTACCGTCCGGTTCAAGCCGGAGCGCTCGCTGTGGCGGTTCGAGAAGCTGCCCTTCGAGCTCCAGTTCTTTCACTCGGGCTTCTACTACGACCGCAACGTGGAGATCAGCATCATCGAGGAGGATGGGAACGTCGTCCCAGTCCCCTTCTCCACGGACCTCTTCCAGTACCCCAACGACGACCTGAGGAGCCAGGTCGCCTCCTCCAACGTGGGGTTCGCGGGTTTCCGGGTCCACTACGCCATCAACGATCCCGGCTACAAGGACGAGGTGGCCGTCTTCCTGGGGGCCAGCTACTTCAGGGCCGTCGGCAAGGATACGAAGTACGGGCTCTCCGCGCGCGGCCTGGCCCTGGACACGGCGCTCCCCTCGGGGGAGGAGTTCCCCTGGTTCCGGGAGTTCTGGGTGGGGAAGCCCTCGGGCGGAGACGCATCCATCACGGTCTACGCCCTGCTGGACAGCCCCAGCTGTACGGGGGCGTACCGCTTCGTCATCATCCCCGGGCCGGAGACGGTGATGCGGGAAGGGTTCCAAGTCTTCCTCAGAAAGGGTGTCGAAAAGGTGGGGATCGCGCCCCTCACCAGCATGTACTTCTACGGCGCGCCCGAGAACGGCCGACTCGGGGACTACCGGCCCGAGGTCCATGACTCCGACGGCCTGCTGATCCACAGGGACGACGACCTCTGGCAGTGGCGTGCCCTACGAAACGGGGAGAGGCTGAGCACCACCCGGATACCGGTGGAGCGGCTCCTCGGCTTCGGCCTGCTGCAGCGGAACCGGAACTTCGACCGCTACCAGGACCTCGAGGCCGACTACGAGAGGCGTCCGTCCCTCTGGGTCGAGCCCGACGACGACTGGGGCAGCGGCCGGATCGAGCTGATAGAGATCCCCACCGACTCCGAGTACAACGACAACATCGTGGCCTTCTGGGTTCCGAACCGGGAGAAGCCCGATTCGCCAATCAAGGGGGCCTGTAGGCTTCGCTGGGGGGAGTGGGAGAAGCGCCTGCACCCCCTGGGGCGCGTGGTGGGTACGCACCAGGCGAGGGGCGATCGGAAGAACTGGGTGCGCTTCCTCGTGGACTTCGAGGGCGGGGAGCTCGACGCCCTACCCGAGGACTCGGGGATCACGAGCATCGTGGAGGTCGATGGGGCCAAGCTGGTCCAAAAGCACCTCGAGAAGAATCCCCACACGGGGGGATGGAGGCTTTCCTTCCAAGTCGAGGTAGACGCGGGCGGCGGATTCTCCGTGTTTCCGGCCATCCCGCCCGCCGTGCACCTCTCCGCGGTCCTGAAGAAGGGGGAAAATCTGCCGAACCCCCTCACCGAGACCTGGACCTACGTGTTCGGAAGGTAGGACGACCATGGACGAAAATCGACCGACGCCGCAGGATCCCCGCCCAGGGGAACTGCTGCAAGACCGCCTGCTCCTCTACGTCCGGGCCCTGCGGGTCCCGCCACGCGAGGGGCTGGAGCTGGTGTTGAAGGCCCTGGACGGGCTCTGTCCACCGGGGACGAGGAGGACGCTCCCCGCTCCCGCCGAGGACTGCGGCGAGGATTCCGGTGTGAAGACCGGTATGAAAACTGATATGAAAACTGATATGAAGACCGCCATGGAGACGCTGAGGGCGCTGTGCGCCGAGCGGGGCTTCGTGCCCGACGCGGACGCCCTCCCCTGCCCCGTGCCCCCCTACAACCGAGGCTCGATGCCGCCGGCGAGGATCTCCATGACGCGTGGCGGATTTTCCCTGCGGGACCTCTTTCTGAGGGGCCTCATCGGAGGGCTCCGACGGCCCAGGGAGGAGCGGACGCGATGACACGCACCCCGAACGCCCGGCCCGCCTGGCGATTCGCCGCGCTCTGGCGGCGTTGGCTCTTTCTCCTCCTGATCGTCGTCCCCTCCGTTCTGGCCGCCTCCTACATGTCCGCCCTGCTTCCCCACGGGGGCGGGACCCTGGTGGAGCTGACTCTCTGCGTTCTGTTCGGAGTGCTCTTCGCCTGGATCTCGACGGGGTTCTGGACGGCGCTCTTCGGGTTCTTCGTGCTGCTCTTCCGGTACTCCGGATACCGGATCATCGACCCCGGCTCGCCGCTCCCGGACCTTCCGCAGGGGGTCAGGACGGCGGTGCTCATCCCCGTCTACAACGAGGACCCGCAAAGCGTCGGCGCGGGGATCGCCGCGATGTGGCGCTCCCTGTCCGCCACGGGACTGGAGGGGCGTTTCGACCTTTTCGTCCTCAGCGACACCACGGACCCCGACGTCTGGGTGCGCGAGGAGGCGATGTGGAACGAGCTCCGGGGCCTGCCGGGGATGGAGGGACACCTCTTCTACCGCCGCAGGCCCTCCAACCCGAAGCGGAAGAGCGGCAACATCGCAAACTTCTGCCGCCGCTGGGGCCGCAACTACCGCTATATGATCGTCCTGGACGCGGACAGCGTCATGGCCGGGGAGACCTGGGTTCGCATGGTCGACGCCATGGAGCGGAACCCCCGGATCGGGATTCTCCAGACGCCCCCCAAGGGGGTGAACCGCGAGACCCTGATCGCTCGGGTGCAGCAGTTCGCCAACAGCCTGTACGGGCCGGTCTTCGCGGCCGGACAGAACTTCTGGCAGTTGGGCGACGCTCAGTACTGGGGGCACAACGCCATCATCCGCGTCGAGCCCTTCATGCGCTGGTGCGAGCTGCCACGGCTCCCGGGCCGGGGGCCCCTCAGCGGGGATATCCTGAGCCACGACTTCGTCGAGTCCGCCCTGATCCGCCGTGCAGGCTACGAGGTGTGGCTGGCCTATGGGGTCGGCGGCAGTTACGAGGAGACGCCGCCCACGCTGATCGACGAGCTGAAACGGGACAGGCGCTGGTGCCAGGGGAACCTCCAGCACCTGCGCCTGATCTTCACCTACGGTTTCTTCCCCACACACCGTGCCCTCTTCCTCAACGGCATCCTCTCCTACGGCTCCGCGCTGCTGTGGCTGATCTTCCTGGCGGCAAGCTCCGTGCAGGCGCTGCTGGACGTCCTGGTGGAGCCCGTGTACTTTCCGCAGCACAACATGCTGTTCCCCAAATGGCACGTCTGGTACCCGGAGTGGGCGCTGAGCCTCCTGAGCTGCACGGCCCTGCTGCTCTTCCTGCCGAAGCTCCTCTGCCTGCTCCACACCCTGCTGACGGCCCGGAACGCGCGGAGCTACGGCGGGGTGGGGCGGGTGCTGCTCGGCGTGGCGGGCGAGACGGTCCTCTCCATGCTGCTGGCGCCGATCCGCATGATCTGCCACAGCCGGTTCGTCCTCATGACCCTGCTGGGCTGGGGAACGGGCTGGGGGGGACAGTCGCGGGACGACCGCGGCACCTCGTGGGGCGAGGCAATCCGGGCGCACTGGTGGGCGACCGCCATCGGGCTGCTCTGGGGCTGGCTGCTCTACAGGGCGACCCCATCCTTCTTCCTCTGGCTGCTGCCGGTGATCCTCCCGCTCATCCTCTCCGTGCCGCTGTCCGTGTTCACCAGCCGCGCGTCGCTGGGCCGCGCCGCCGGGCGCGTCGGGCTGTTCGCCATCCCCGAGGAGCTTTGTGTGCCCCGGGAACTTGCGGATAAGGCGGAGACGCTGAGGGGGCGTCGGCGCTACGATCCCCTGAACGTCCCGGAGGAGGAGGGGTTTCGCCGGGCGGTGCTGGATCCCTGCCAGAACGCCCTGCACAGGGCCATGAACCGGCGGCTGAGGGCCCCCCTGGACCCCGCTCTGGTCGAGCGGGCCCTCTCGGGAGCCCCCCTGTCCAAGGGGGAGAAAGTGACCCTGCTGAGCAGCCCCGACTCGATGCGGGAGCTGCACCGAAGGGTCTGGATGCTTTCGGCGACCGAGGGCAAACCGTGGGGGATATAATTCCAATTCTAAATCGTTTGTAGGCAAGGCGGCTTTTGCGAACCGCAGTGAAGGCGTACAAAGAAGTACGTCGAGCAAGGTGAGCAAAAACAACGCAGCATACAAATGAGTTAGAATTGGAATAAGGAGGGGGACGTATTGGACTACGAAAAACTCGGTGCATGTCGGGAAATGTGGGACTACCTGAGGTTCGAGCCCTGGGAGCATCGCGGCATGGCCGGGGTGGCCCGCAAAATCACGATGACGAAGACCAGCCTGCTGGGTCCGGTGGCCCGCTACTACGCCTGGGACTACATCGTCTGGCGGCACAGGGGGAACGCGGATATCGAGTACCTGATGAAGGAGTGGAGGCCCATGCCGGACGTCATGATCCAGCGATTCCTCCTGGTCGGCTCCAACCTGAAGGGCCGGAGGGCGCGCGGCTTTCTCCTGGGCTTCCGGGGGTTCCTGGAGATCTATGGGTACCTTCCGGGGACGGAGTGCCACAAGAAGGCTGCGGACCTCGTCCCACCGGTGGACCTAGGGCTGAAGGGCCCGGACGGAAAGGAAGGGACCGTAAGAGGGGCCGTCTGAATGCCTGGCTGTCAATCGGCTGGAGGCCCTGCGCTGCCCCTGCGGTAGACGCATGGTCAGTTTTCCGTCAGGTCCCGAGAACCCTCGCCCGAGCTCGGGTGGGGCTCCCCGCGCCGCATCCGGGCCACGGCGAGCTCCAGCTCCTCGGCCGCATTGCCGAACACAAATTTTTTTCCGTTTCCAAGGTGGGCATCCCCCTCCTCCGGCGCCGCGGCCTCGGAAGCTTCAGGCTCTGGGGGCGCGAGTTCGGCAACCGCGGGCTCTGGGGTTTCGAGCTCGTCCCCAGCCCCCCTGATCGCCGCTTCGGACCCCGGTTCCCCGTCCAACGGAGCTGGGACGCTCTCCTTTGCGGGGGATACCTCAATAAAGGACACCGCTATGGGGGACGCCTCGATGACGGGTTCAGATTTTTCTTCCTTTTTTGCATGTTCCTCCAGCCTCTCCGGCGGGACAACGAGGAAATCCGACGCGGAGACCACGGCCGGCACGCCCTCCGCGGAGGCCGGGGATTTTCCCCCTCCCTCCCCCTCCTCCGCGGGTCCGCCCTCGGACCGCTCCGAGGCAGCCCGGTCCCCCTTGGTCTCCGGCACATTCGCCAGGGCGACCGGAAGGGGCGTCTCCGCCTGGCCAGGGCTGGGCTCCGGCAGGGGGACGGCACGCTCGAAGTCCAGCTCCGCGATCGTCACAAGCTCGAGGAGATCCTGGCGCAGTTCGAAGTCGGGCCGATAGGAACGGACCCGGTCCAAACCTCGCCCCTCCCCCGAGGCCGCCCCGGCCAGACGGAACATCCTCATCAGGCGCTCGTTACGGCAGAGGCTCTCCCCCCGGCAGCAACGCAAAAGCCCGGGGTTCTCGATGCGCACCCGGTCGCCGCTGCCGGTCACCACGACGTTCCCAGCATCGTGTTCCGCATGGACCAAAGCGTTGACGAAGCATTCGCGCAACGCCGCCGCACAGGGACCCGAAAGGCCGGAACAGAAGCGGGGCAGGAGGTCCGACCAGGCTCGCCACAGGTTGCGGACCTCGAAGATCTCCTCGTCCTCCATCCTCTCGTTGAAGGCGGCGCGGACCCGCGCGCTGTTCTTCCCCAGCAGGAGCCAGCCAGCCCGCGTCAGCTCGCCGTCGGACAGGACCAGGGCACGGGCCCAGAACCTCTCCGGGGATAGCTCCCGCCATTCCGGACGCCGTGCGGTCACCGCCCCCCGGAACGAGGCAGCGCTCTCCTCGTGAAGGTCCGAGATGGTCAGGCCCGGAACGGCGGATTCGCCGCGCAGCCGTTCCAGGGCGTCCAGGGCCAGCCGAAAACAAACCCGCTTCCCCGAGACGACGTCGACGCCCTCGATGCGACGATAGACGCCGCGAGTATAATCGCCCCCCACGCAGACGGGCCGACGCCACCACTCCGCCGGGTCCACCCGGGCAATCAGGAGGGGAACCCCTTCCGCCTCCACGACCCGGAACGAGGACACGGTATCCGCACTGAGCACCCGCTCCCCCGCCAGGACGGTCCTCAGACGGCGTTCCAGGCCGGAGGGGTCGGAGACCCCATGCACCACGGGAGCATCCTCATCCCACTCCGCCCCGAGGACGATCCAGCCCCCGACGCCGTTGGACATGCCGCAGCAGACCGCCGGAAAACGGTCCAGGGCCCCCTCCGGGAGAAACTCCCGGTCCTCCTCCGCGGTTCGGTCCAGAAAATCCGGCAGCGAGGCAAAACGGCCGGATAAAACTCTACGTGCCTGCACGGGCCTTTTTCAACTCCCTTACGGCCGCCGGGCACGGGACGGGGTTCCCGTTTTTCCAGCGGCCAATGCTTTCCGAATCCGCTTCAAGCATACAACGCTTTCCCAAAAACGGCTACCTTTTCCCACACCGAAGGGACGAAAGCACCGCAGAAAATGTCCATGGTCCGCCCCAGCCAGGGCGACCCTACATGCTCCAACAAAAATCCCCCCTGCGCGGACCGGAGAAAAATCCGAACCAGGGGGGCAAGCCGAGGAAAAATCAGGACAGGGCTTCCTTGACGACGAAGATAACGGCCAGGGCGGCCATGAGCCAGCTCACGTCCTTCATCCTGCCGCTCAGGATCTTGATCAGGACGTAGGAGACGATGGCGAACTCGATCCCGATGGAGACGCTGTAGGCCAGGGGCATCATGATGAATCCCAGGATAGAGGGAACGAGCTCCGTCCAGTCGTCGAAGTTCAGGTCCCGAAGGCTCACCATCATATAGACGCCGACGATGATCAAGGCCGGCGCCGTCGCGTAGGCGGGCACCATTCCCACGACAGGAGTGAAGAACATCGCGGCCAGGAAGAGCAGGGCGGTCACCAGGGCGCTGAGCCCCGTGCGGCCGCCCTGCGCGATGCCGCTGGCGCTCTCGACGTAGGACGTCACCGTCGAGGTCCCCAGAATGGCGCCCGCCGTCGTACCAATAGCGTCGGCCAGCAGCGCGCCCCGCGCGTTCGGAAGGGTCCCGTCCTCGTCCAGGAGTCCGCTGCGGTTGCAGACTCCCACCAGGGTCCCAACCGTGTCGAAGAAGTCGACGAAGAAGAACGTGAACATGATGACCCAGAAATCGAGCCGGTTCAGCATGGAGAAGTCCAACTGAGCGAAGATCGGCGCGATCGAGGGCGGATGCGAGACGAAGGATTCGGGCAGGGCTACGAGGCTCAGCCCCACGGAGGCGGCCGTGACCGCCAGGATGCCGATCAGCAGAGCCCCCGTCACCTTGTAGGCCTCCAGCACCGCCATCAGGATCAGGCCCCCCAGGGCCAGGAGCGCCGGCAGGTTGCCTCTCAGGTGCCCCAGGGAGACGAGGGTCGCGTCGTTCTTGACCACGATCCCCGCGCTCTGGAGGCCGATGAAGGCGATGAAGAGCCCGATGCCGCCCGAGATGCCGATCTTGAGGGACTTCGGAATGGTGTTGACCACCATCTCGCGCAGCCGGGTCAGGGTCAGCACGATGAAGATCACGCCCTCGACGAAGACCGCCGTCAGGGCCACGCGCCAGTCAACCTGCATCGCCAGGACCACGGAGTAGGCGAAGAACGCGTTGAGCCCCATCCCGGGGGCGAGGCCAATCGGATAATTTGCCAGGAAGGCCATCAGAAACGTGGCCAAAGCGGCGGAGGTACAGGTCGCCACCACCAGGGCGTTGAAGTCCATGCCCGTCTCGGACATGATCTTCGGGTTGACGAAGACGATGTAGGACATCGTGACGAACGTCACGATTCCCGACAGGACCTCGGTCTTGATCGAACTGCCCCTCTCGCTGATCTTAAACTGGCGCTCCAGAAACGACATCATGCTCGATACTCCTCTCTCACACTCTCACTCATACCGCAAAACAGCCGTAAGGCCCCTCAAAAAACAACGCATCTATACGTTCATGGAAGCGCCGACAAAGAACGAAAGTTTCGGCGCTTCCTCGAAGCCGTGCCCCACAAGGGAGGCGACAAAATCCTTGGGTTATGGGTTCCGGAGCTCAGACATCCAGGCAGCTGCCCCCGATAAACTCCCGAATCACGGAGTTGTTGGGGATGCCGTCGATGTGGATGGACGGCACGAACCGGAGGATGTTCAGCAGGCGCAGGGCCTCGCCGAACACCTCGGAGCGCTCGTCGACCGTGTGCAGCAGGGGCTCCACATAGCCCTTCAGGACGCCCAGCTCGTAGGGCAGCGCGGAGTTGAAGATGGTATCGGCCCGGCTCTGATAGGGAAAGATATAGCGCATCGAGCCCCGCATGACCTTGGGATAGATCTCGAGCGTCACCTGGGCGGACTTGCCCCGCGTCCGGTGGTCCCGCACGATGCGGCGCAGCAGGCGATTGTCCCCGGTGCTCGTACGGTTGTGGGGGTCGATGCAGATGCCCGTCAGGGGCGAGACGAAGACGCTGAAACGGCTGTCCTCGGGCAAAAGGGACACGATGCGATCATTCAGGCCGTGAATCCCCTCCATGATGAGGATGTCCGAGGGCCCCAGCCTGACGACCTTGCCCGGCCGCTTCTCCCCCTTGATGAAATCGTAGCGGGGCGTCACGACCTCCTCCCCCGCGAGGATGCGGGTCAGGTTATCTTCCAACATATCCAGGTCCAGGGCCTCCAGGCACTCGTAGTCATACTCCCCGTTCTCGTCGAGGGGCGTCTGGGTCCGGTCCAGGAAATAGTTGTCCATGGGCAGGGTGACGGGGTTTTTCCCGCAGACGATCAGCTGGATCTTGAGCCGCTCGGAGAAGGTGGTCTTCCCCGATCCCGAGGGCCCGGCGATGGTGACAACCTTGACGCCGGGCCTGGAGACGATGTCCTCCGCGATGCGGCTCAGACGCTGAGAGTGGAATGCCTCGGAGATGAGGATCAGCTCCTGGACCTTCCCGTCCGTCACGCGCTGGTGCAGGCTGCTGAGGTAGTTCAGGTCCAGCACCTTCAGCCAGTGCGCGTAGTCGAAGAACACGTTTCCCAAGCCGGAGTCGGCCCGGAACGGCAGGATCCCCTCGGGCGAGTCCTGGGTGGGGAACTGCAGCACCATCCCGTGCTCGAAGAGGACGATATCGAAGGTCCTGAGCAGCCCCGTGGAGGGGGCCATGGTCCCGCAGAAGTAGCCGTAGCGCGCCCCGCACCGATAGACCTCTACGGGGTCGAGATTTGCGCGGACGAAGAGCTCGGCGATCTCGGGCTCGCCCTGCTCCTCGAAGATACGCTTGGCCTTGTCGATGGGCAGGATCTTGCGGCTGATGGGGATGTCCTGGCGCACCATCTCGCTCATCGTCGAGTGGAGCTTGTAGACGTCGGACTGGGTCACGTCCCCGTCCTCGAACTCCCAGTAGTGCCCCTCCCCGATGGAGTGCCGCAGGATAGCCTTGCGGCCCAGGACCTTCTCGCAGGCGATGACCAGAAGAAAATCCAGGCTCCGCCGGTAAATTCTGAGCCCGTCGGAGGAGGCTGACGGGATGAAATCCACAACGGCGTCGTCCTCCACGACCCACTCCAGCGGCCGGATGTAGTTGTTGACGCGCCATGCGATGATATCCGCATCGCCGCCCGGGTCCAGCTCCGCCAGGACGTTGTGGCCGTTGACCGGCGTCTCGCTGATGACGAATCGTTTCCATTTGGGAACATTGACGGTAAAAGCCATGAGGACCCTCCCTGCCGCGGCCCGATCCCGCCGCGGCTGATTTGGTCCTATTATAGCGTTTTTGGTCCCGAAGATGCGCGAAAACGACAAAGGGAGTCCTTGCGAAGGGCAACTTGCGAAAAAGCGAGGGGACACCGGCCTGCGGGACAAGGGCGAATTTGCAGGAGGAACCTTTTTGCCGGCGAAACCCTGGAGTACAATGAGGGACAGGACCCTGAATGGACAACTATCATTACAAGGAGGACAGACCTTTGGACACGTTCAAATCCCCCGACGCGGTACGGCGAATCAAGGGATGGATGCTGCCGTTTGTCTTTTCATTCCTTATCCTGGCCTTCCTGACCTACGTCACGCTCGCTTCGCTCTTCCGCCCCCTGGTCTGGGCGATGCTGCTGGCGTTCGTCTCCTATCCCCTGTACAAGATGCTGCTGCGCCGCGTCCTCCCGGAGCGCCGCGGGCTCGCGGCCATGACGATGACCCTGGCGGCCGCGGCATTGCTCGTCCTTCCCATGAGCTTCGCCGCCATTCTGATCGCCCGGGAGTCCGACGGGCTCTTCGGCAAGGTGGCCAGCCTCGTCGGCTCCCTGGATCCCTCGAGGGGCATTTCTCTGAACGTCCTCCTGCCGGACGTCGTCCTCAGACACCTCACGCCCCTGTTCGAGGAGTATCCGTTCCTCCGGGACTCCATGCGGCAGGTCGCCGGCCGGGTGACCTCCACCATGCTCCGGCTCTCTCAGGAGTTCCTGGGCAACCTCGTCACGATGCTCTACCACCAGGTCATCATCTTCGTCGTCTACTTCTTCATCCTGCGCGACGGGCACCGCATCGTCAGCTACTTCCGGGGCATCGTGCCCCTGATGGACGACGAGCGCGAGGCCTTCATGTCCCGGGCGGACAACGTGCTCCGCGCCGTCGTCTTCGGCGTCATCGTCACGGCTGGGGTGCAGGGGGTTCTGGGGACCCTCGGCTGGTGGTTCGTGGGGCTGCCCAACCCCGCCCTGGCCGGGGCCCTGATGGCGCTCCTCGCCATGGTCCCCTTCGTCGGGACGCCCATGGTCTGGCTTCCCGGCGCACTCTACCTCTTCCTGTCCGACGACGTGAAGGGGGCGTTCATCCTCGCCGCGTGGGGATTCGGGGTCGTGAGCACCGTCGATAACTTTCTGAAGCCCTACTTCATCTCGGAAAAGGCCAAGATGAGCACCCTCCTCGTCTTTCTGGGAGCCTTCGGCGGGCTGGCCGCCTGGGGGTTCCTGGGCATCTTCCTTGGCCCCCTCATCCTGAGCCTCTTCATCTTCTTCCTGGACACCTACCGCAACGCGTGGGATCTCTACCAGCAGGAGGGGCGGGAGGACGCGCCCTCATGACGCCGCATGAGCTCATACCGGGCCCTTCGCTCAAAAGGCCCCCTTGGGACGGACGGAACGGAGAACGCGGCGAAGATAATGCGGCTAAGATTAAAGGAAGCGCTGATTTAATCAGCGCTTCCTTTAATTATAGGGGTTTTATTCGGATAGTTCTAGTCGGAAGTTCTATCGCGTCTTGCCTGCATAATCCCGTTTTATAGGCTATAATCAGGGCGGAATTTCAAGCTTCGCAAAAGGACGAGCCGAGCGGAACCCCTTCGGACCGGAAGGGTTTTGTGCGGTTTTTCCGTTTTTGGAGGTTTGGAGCCGTCATCTACCTTAATTGTTATGGGGAGGTCTTGCACTGTGTGGCTGATTCTTGTGTTCATTACCCTTGTTTTTGGCGTCGTGGCAGGCGGCTATGCGTGGATGGTGTTTCAGAAGCTCCGTGAGGGAAAGATCGAGAACGACCGGATCGTCGAGCTCTCGACGATCATTCACAAGGGGGCCATGGCGTTCCTGAAGAAGGAGTACACCTGGCTGGCGCCCTTCGTCGGCGTCGTCGCCCTGTTGCTGTGGTGGATGCTCGGGTTCGGGTCGGCCTTCGCCTTCGTGCTGGGCGCGCTCTGCAGCGCCGCGGCCGGGTACATCGGGATGTACGTCGCGACCAACGCGAACGGACGAACGACCTTCGCCGCGACGAAGGACGCGGGTTCCGCCCTCGAGACGGCCTTCTCCGGCGGCAGCATCGTGGGCATGGTCGTCGTGGGCCTAGGCCTCGTGGGCCTTGCCGTCTCCTATCTCTTCCTCAGCGTCGAGACGCTGACGGCCTTCGGCATGGGGGCCAGCAGCATCGCGCTCTTCGCCCGCGTGGGCGGCGGCATCTACACCAAGGCCGCGGACGTGGGCGCCGACCTGGTGGGTAAGGTCGAGGCCGGCATCCCCGAGGACGACCCCCGCAACCCGGCGGTCATCGCGGACAACGTGGGCGACAACGTGGGCGACATCGCCGGCATGGGCGCGGACCTCTTCGAGTCCTACGTCAACTCGATCCTTGCGGCCATGGCCATCGGCTTTGCCTTTTCCTTCACGGACGGCGGCAGGGCCCTGGGGCTCTGGGGCGTCGGCTTCCCGCTCTTCCTGTCGGCGTGGGGCATCGTGGCCTCCATCGTCGGCTGCATGATGATCTCCAGAAAGGCCCCCTACGCCGAGTTCATCATGGGTATCGTCCGCAGGATTCCAGGAATGGACAAGGTGCTGGAGCGCATCGACGGTGGCGACGCGGCCTTTGCCCTGAGGGCGGGGACCTTCACGGCCGGCGCCATGATGATCGCCGGGACCTTCATCCTGAGCATCCTCTTCTTCTGGTCCAAGTCGATGCACGTCTTCCTGTCCGTGACCTCCGGCGTCTTAGCCGGCGTCCTGATCGGCTACGTCACCGAGGTCTACACCTCGGGCGACTACCGCTTCGTCAAGACCGTAGCGGCCTCCTCCGCGACGGGCCCGGCGACCGTCATCCTCTCCGGCATCTCCCTGGGGATGCAGTCGGTCGGCATCCCCGTCCTCCTGATCTGCCTCTCCACCCTGATCAGCTACTCCCTGGCGGGCATGTTCGGCGTGGCCTGCGCCGCGGTCGGTATGCTCTCCATCACGGGCATCGCCCTGAGCGTTGACGCCTACGGGCCTATCTCCGATAACGCGGGCGGCATTGCCGAGATGAGCGAGCTCCCGGGCGAGGTGCGCAAGATCACCGACAAGCTGGATGCCATCGGGAATACCACCGCCGCCATGGGCAAGGGCCTGGCCATCGGCTCCGCCGCCCTTACCGCCCTGGCCCTCTTCGTCGCCTACTCCCAGGCGGCTCAGATCAAGGCCATCGACATCATGAATCCCAAGGTCATCGTCGGCCTGCTGCTGGGCGGCATGCTGCCCTTCCTGTTCTGCTCGCTCTCCATCGAGGCCGTGAGCCGCGCGGCCCAGGCCATGATCGAGGAGGTCCGCCGCCAGTTCCGCGAGATCACGGGGATCATGGAGGGGACCGGAAAGCCGGAGTACGAGAAGTGCGTGGGCATCTCCACCCACGCCGCCCTCATCGAGATGGTCATCCCCGGCCTTCTGGCGGTGCTCTCCCCCGTCGTCGTCGGCGTGATCCTGGGCAAGGAGGCGCTGGGCGGCCTTCTGGGTGGGGCCATCGTGACGGGCGTCATGATGGCGCTCTTCATGGCCAACTCGGGCGGCGCGTGGGACAACGCGAAGAAGTTCATCGAGGAGGGCAACCACGGCGGCAAGGGCTCTGCCAACCACGCGGCAGCGGTCGTCGGCGACACGGTGGGCGACCCCTTCAAGGACACCGCCGGCCCGAGCCTCAACATCCTCATCAAGCTGATGACGGTGGTCGCGCTGGTGCTGGCGCCGCTGTTCAGGTAAGCAGGCGACTCGCGACAAAACACGTGACTATTCAGTAAAACAGGCAATCGACGGGCGTGAATTGGCCAATAAAGCGTTATAATGCGGGAGGGCCTTAGGCCCTCCCTTTTTTGCTTCTGTCGATTAAGTTTCTATAGAATTTTAACAAGGAGCTCAGTGCAGCGTGCAGAACGATGACGTCAGGCGGATCAAGGAAAGGCTGGATATCCTGGAGGTCATCGGCGACCGGGTGAGGCTCCACCGGGCGGGCCGTGGGTATTTGGGACTCTGCCCTTTCCACGACGAGAGGACCCCGTCCTTCCACGTGTCTCAGGAGCGCCAGAACTACCACTGCTTCGGATGCGGACGTGGCGGGGACGTCTTCACCTTCGTCATGGAGACGGAGGGGCTGGACTTCCGCCAGGCTCTGGAGCTCCTGGCCGACCGTGCCGGCGTCGTGCTGACCCGTTCCGAGTCCAGACGGAGGGCCTCCGGCAACCTGTACGAGGTGCTGGAGCTGGCTGGGAAGTTCTTCAGCTCCCTCCTGGCCGCTCCCGAGGGCGCGGCGGCAAGGGCCTACCTGGCCCGTCGCAATCTCTCCATGGATAACGCCGCGCGGTTCGGCCTGGGCTGGAGCGCCAATTCCTGGGACTCTCTGTCCCGACATCTGAGGGACGCGGGCGTGACGGACCGCGAGGCGCTCGACGCGGGGCTCGTCCTGGAGAGTCAGCGCGGCGGGGTCTACGACCGTTTCCGGGGGCGTTTGATCTTTCCCATACGCGACATCGCGGGCCGCGTGATTGCCTTCGGCGGCAGGCTCGTGGACGGCGAGGGGGCAAAGTACATCAACAGCCCCGAAGGGGCTGTCTACAGCAAGCGCCGGAACCTCTACCTGCTCCACGAGGCGCGAGGCGCCATCCGAGAGAGGGGACGTTCCATCCTCGTGGAGGGGTACATGGACGCCCTCCGATTTCACCTGAACGGCTATACCGAGGCCGTCGCCTCGTTGGGCACCTCCCTGACGGAGGAACAGGCGCGGCTTCTAAAACGGTTTGGGGACCGCTGCTGTATCTGCTACGACAGCGACACGGCCGGCCAGGAGGCGACCCTGAGGGGCATGTACGTCCTGCAGGGGCTGGGGCTGGACGTCCAAGTGCTCACGCTCCCCTCCGGCAAGGACCCGGACGAGCTGCTCTCCTCCCCCGGCGGCGGGGAGCTCTTCGAGCAGGCCCTCGAAAAGGCCCGTCCCCTGGTGCTCCAACACCTGGCCGCGGTGCAGCCGCTGCTGGACCGGCCCGAGACCCGGCGCAGCGGGGTGGAGTCCCTGTTCGGGGGGCTCGCCCAGCTCCAGCCCTCGGCGCTTGCCCCCAGCGTCCCTCAGCTGGCGGGTGCGTTGGGCCTCTATCCGCACGAGTTCTGGAGCGAGCTGGATGCGTTTCGGCATAGGCGTGGGGTAGACAGGCGGGAGGCCCCCGCGGAGGGCGGGGACATCCGTGCCCCTCGCCCTCCCGAGATCGACCCCCTGGAGGCCGCGCTCTGCTCGCTCCTGTGGCGCAGGGAGGATTGCCGCCGCTCGCAACGGCCGGAGGACCTGCTCGCGCTCCTCTCCGACGACCGGGTCAAGGAGGTCGTCTTGGCGGTGCTCATGGAGTCCCCCGCCTCGCTGGAGGCCCGGTGGCTCACCATTGGCGACCGCTTTCCCCCGGCGCTCATCGCCCGGGGGGATGCCTTCTGCGACGAGCTGGAGCACGCCGACGCCGACCTCTGGGACCTCGTCCTCGCGGGCCTGCGACGCCGCCGGGGCGAGGCGCGCCTGAGCCTTCTGGACGCCAAGATGAAGCGCCACATGGCGTCCCTGGAGGAGATGGCCGAGATGCAGCGTCTGGCCGCGGAGCTGAAGCGCCGGCGGTGAGCGGCGGCCTCGGAGCATATTTGGCCGCGGCAAAGACCAGGAATACTCAGGAGGGATCCGGACGATAAGGAGTCTGAGCATATAATGCCTATAAAAACTCTGCATAAGAGTATTCGTTTCAAATTCGGTATTCTTCTCGGCCTCTTCACCATGGCGACGATTACAGCGATCTATGGAATCATGCGGGACGACGTCATGCGGATGGAGAAGTCCCTGATCGCGAACAGGCTGAACGCGGACATCAACTACATCGAGGACCTGATCGGCAGCGGGGACTGGAACGTCCGGGACAACGCGATCTATAGGGGCCACATCTTGATCGGCGACGGCACGAAGGAAAATGCAAACTTCAAGCCGTTCCTGGATCACGAGCGCAAGACGGAGACGTTCTCCTACGCGTTCATCAAGTGCGGCGACGAGGGGCTCGGCTACGTGAAGGACACGCCGACGCAGAAGGGCTACCGGCAGGGGCATTTCCTGCGCGTCGCGGGAAGCACGAAGGACCCCTACGGTAAATCCATCGTCGGGACCTATATCGACAAGCAGGTGGCGGACTCCCTTGACGCGAAGGGTTTTTATGAGGGCGAGGCCAACGTCGCCGGAAGCATGATCTACTGCCGGTATAACGCGCTAAAGGATGCGGACGGAAACCTCATCGGTGCGATCGTCGTCGGGCGCAACATCTCCGAGCTGCGAAAGCAGGCCGGCGAGGTCGTTCATACGATGGCAGCGGGCATCGTCGTGGCGGTCCTCCTCCTTGGGTGCGTCCTGTTCCTGTTCGTCAACCGCTGGATATCCACCATCCGCAAAATCGTGATCCACCTCAAGCACATTGAAGAGGGCGACCTTCCCGACAAACCGCTCGCGTCCCATACGAAGGATGAGATGGGGCTCCTGGTCACAGGGATCAACCTCATGGTCGACTCCCTCAGGGAAAAGGAGGCCCTGCGCAGGAAGTCCGAGATCGACCAGCTTACGGGAGTATCGAACCGGTTCGGCCTGAACCGCTATTTCGAGGAGGCCTTCGAGGACTGCTACCAAAACGGCAGGCCTCTAGCGGTTGGAATCATAGACATCGACTTCTTCAAGCCCTTCAACGACAACTACGGCCATCAGGCAGGCGACGACTGCATCGTCATGCTGGCCAGTATCCTGAAGGAGATCGAGAGGGAATACGGCGCCTTCTGCGCCCGCTTCGGCGGCGACGAGTTCATCGTCATCGCCTGCGGGCTCGGGCGCGGGGAGATCGAGGCGATCGCCCGAAGGATCAAGGATAAGATCCTCGAGAAGCGTGTTCCTCATGCCCATTCTCAGGTGTCGGACATCGTGACGGTCTCGCAGGGATACTGCTACGGCGTCCCAGTGCAGCATAAGAAGCTGAACGACTACCTCTATGTGGCGGACGGCGCCATGTACGAGGTGAAGGAGAGTTCGAAGAACGGCTTCAAGGTTGTGGAGATGACCCACGATTTCCGTCCGGTGATCGCGGACCGGGACAGCAAACATCGGGATTGACTTGCAGGCTCCAAACTTTGACCTACCATCTTTGGCCCCGAGGGGCAAATAAACGGGAGGTACCGTCATGGATAAAGCGGAACTCAAAAGGCTGATCGACACGGCCGCGGGGCGCGT
>NZ_CAUUWA010000014.1 GCF_963548695.1 uncultured Fretibacterium sp. | reverse complement strand
AGGAAGAAGGTGTAGTGCCGGATAGACATAGCTAGTCCCTTTAGGGGCGACGCGGGTGTCAGTGGATTGGCCTTAGCTCTTGCAGCTGCGTTCCTATTGAAAAAGAAAGCCTGATTTTCAACAACCGCAGCTAGTCCGTTAAGCAGACGGCCAGCTCCCCGAAGGCGTAGCCTTCGGGGAGCTGCGCCGGTACGGCAAGCCGTAAACCTTCGGTCCGCTTACGTCGATGCGCGGCACCGTTGCCGCGCTATCGACGCCAGTGGACAACGCCGGATTGGCAGCATGGGCCCTGCTGGCCGCGGGGGCATTCTTTCCGAGGCGAAAGAAATAGCGGGCCTGGAACACTGAGAAAAAACTGAGAGAACACCAAGGCAGCCCGATGGGCGGAGCGCTTCATTCTCCTCCCATCGGGCTGCCTGCCCTTTGGATACATACCGCCGGACGCCGGGAAACGTACTTTACCATATGTTAAAAATTTTACCTGCGGATTTGGATGCAAACCCGCGCACGCCGCGGTGATCTCCGGCCTGCTGCATTATAGTATAATCGTAGAACCCCGTTCGGAGGGTATAGGGCTTTGGTTGGTGCGCTTCGGTGGTCTTTCGAAGCCGAGGGGATTGGGCTTGTGTTGATTTTTCGATTGTCGAGGTGGCCGATTTGAGACGTTTCTGCGGGTTCGTTTTGTCGCTGTCGTTGGCGGTGGGGGCCTGTGCGGGGCCGGCTGGGGCTTCCGGGCCGCTGAAGCTCGATGAATATCTGCGGCAGGTCCTTCAGGCGAATCACTCTTTACAGGCGGGCATAAAGTCCGTCGAGGCGGCGTACTACGCAGTGCTGAGCGGCGTGGCGGATCAGCGTCCTCAGGCCGCCGTCTCGGCGTCGGGGTCCTGGCTCTCGGGGCAGAGCTCGATGGGGAGGAAGGAGTCTGATGTCACCGCCGGCAGCCTGACTCTGGGACTGACCCAACGCATCGATATTTCGGGGAGCTATTCCCTGGACGAACGTCAGCGCATCCTGGGCTATGAGGAGCAGCGCGCTCAGTTCGACGCGAACCTCAATACGCTGATCGCCACGGCGGAGGAGACCTGGTGGTCGGCCGTCCTTGCGCGGGAGAACGTCGCGCTGCAGAAGGACATCCTGCGCCAGCGCTCGGAGAACCTGAGGGTGACGACGGAAAAATTCCGCCAGCAGCTGGTCCCCAAGCTGGATGTCGTTCGCGCCGAGGCCCAGGTGGTCGAGGCGGAAAGCCTGGTCAAGGAGTCCGAGACGGCCTACCTCAACCTGTTGGCCAATCTCTCCTATATCGCGGGGGGGATGGAGGTCGTCCCGATGGAGGAGACGCTCCACGTCCCCGTCTTTGACGTGACTCCCGGCATTCAGAAGGCACTGGAGGCCCGTCCGGATGTTCGGGCGGCCCGTCTGGCGGTGGAGAGGGCCCGCGTCGTCGAGAAGCTGAGGGGAAAGGGAATGGCTCCCACCCTCGACTTCGGAGCGCAGTGGACGGCCTGGGCGGATCCGAAGCTCTCGGCAACCCCGCAGGACGGGGAGGCGATGGCGTCCCTGAGGCTGAGCATTCCTATCGTCGATGGGAACCGGACGAAATACGGCGTGCTGAACGCGAACCGGACGGTCGAGGCTGCGGAGCACAGCCTGGCATCCCTCGAGGAGCAGACGCGCCGCGACCTGGCCGTGGCGATGAACAATTGGAAGAACGCCTCCGTTGCGGAGACGGACAAAAAACGTCAGGTGGAGCGCGCGGAGGAGGAGCTCCGCATCACGGAGCTGATGTACTCGGAGGGCATGGGGGCGCAGATCGACCTTATCAATGCTCAGACGGCGTATCAGGGGGTGCGCACCCAATACCTCAACTCCGTCAAGGAGATGTATGTCGCCCTGGTGCAGCTGCGCCGCGCGATCGGGGACTATTCTCCCGACGAGAGCGGCGATTGGCGGGAGGCCGTGGTCCGCTACGGCAAGGGGCGTCCCGTCAGTGGGGAGGTCGCCCAGAAGACGCTGCGGGATCAGCGAAACAAAGGGTCCAAGGCGCCCAACAGCGCCTTGGAAAAGAAGCACGCGGATGCGCCGAAGAAAAAGTCAAAGAAAAAATGAACAAAAAGTAGTTTTTTGCAAGGGGAGGAGAGAGGTTTTCTCTTCCCCTTACCTTTCCGATTTGTCCTGGGCCCCCGTCGTGTTATAGTAAATTGGTGTTTTGGGGGGGTGTTGTTCTGTTCCGGAGCCGTTCTGTGCCGGATCTGAGGTGCGGCGGGTTTTCAGCGGATTTTCAAAGGATGGGCGAGAGGCTCCTTCTCTTGCTCATTCGTTTTGGTGCGATGGAGAAATTGATGAAGAAACTATGGAGGCGAGCAGCGGAGACTGTGATGTCACGTTGAAGTGAGGAGGTTTTTCCCATGAATTTTCATTTCATGGTCCGCTTTTTTGTTGGATCTGTTTTGATGCCCCTTCTTTTTTCCTCCGCAGCGAGCGCGGAGTTGGAGTTCTATGGTTTTCCGCTCGCCGCGTCTCAGCGTAAACCGCAGTTTGCCGTTTTGACGGCGTCCGTTTCAAGGGATGCGCACGATGCTCCTTCCCGGATGGCGAAGCTCGAAAAGCATCGGAAAGCCCAGAAAAAAAGTATCGCCGCCCTGATGCGGCACTATAATTCCAAGCTGAGTCAGCAGGCCGCGTCCCAATACGCGGAGTACATCCTCCAGGCCGGCGAAAAGTTCCAGCAGGACCCCTTCGTCGTCGCCGCCATGATCGTCAAGGAATCCTCGGCTCGCCACGACGCGGTCTCCCGAGGGGGGGACTACGGCCTGATGCAGGTGCGCTGGCGCGTTCATCGCAGGAGCATCACTCAAAAATACCCCCATATCAAGAATGCGAAGGCCATCCTGGACCCCCAATACAATATCTTGGTAGGGACTGAGATCCTGGCCCGTTATTGCGCCTCCGCCGACGATCTCAGGGGTGGGCTGATGCGCTACAGCGCGGGAAACCGTAAACTTGCCGAGAATATCTTTGCCGTGCTGGAGGGACTCCAGAGCTCCTATCAGGAGCATTTGACGGCACTGTAACCCTATAAGGGCCGTGGGCTAATCGATTCGATAAATCGGACGGAAGGCGGGTTATTTTTTGACCGGCCAACTTCATACTCCTTGTGTATCGTTCGGTGCATGATGGTCCAATCGCATCAGTGCGGGAGACTCGAACTGGTCGGGGAGGCTATGATATCCGGCCTGTACGAGTTTCCTATCGTTCGGAGGTATTCGGACTTCCTCAGTTCGTGACAATTTTTCCCGACGGCACCGTCCCAATATCGGCGGCCCTCGACTTCAAGTCGATGGCCGCCGGTATTTTATGTGGGGAATCAACGTTCGGTTTCTATTATGTATATAAAGAGAATTGTGATAAATAATAATATAGCTTTAACCGTGGCTAGCCTCGGAATTAAATTCTTTACAAAAGCTGCCCCGATACCTGATAATGATAATAGACTATGGAGCGGCAGAAAGAGGGCAAAGCATCGGGAATCGACTCACTTCCTTATTTTTCGCTCGATATTCGTTTGAAGAAAAAATTGAAGAAAGGAAAGGATGATATGGATACCTCGAATAAAGCGGCCCCACGGAATTCGACAAAAAAACCCGCCGTGACGCGGCCGGCACATACGCTCAGCTTTTTTGGTTTTTTTGCGATCACGGCGTCCATGGTCATGACGGTATACGAATATCCGTCATTCGCCACTTCCGGATTCCAACTGGTATTTTTCCTGATAGTCGGCGGCGTGCTGTGGTGCCTTCCAGTAGCTCTTTGCTCGGCCGAGATGGCCACCGTCGAAGGATGGGAATCCGGGGGCATCTATTCCTGGGTGGGGAAATCGCTTGGACAGCGTTGGGGATTTGCGGCGCTGTTCTTCCAGTGGTTCCAAATAACGGTCGGATTTGTCACCATGGCGTTCTTCATTCTGGCCGCATTGGCATACGCCTTTGACTTCAGCGCGCTGTACAATAATCCCCTTGTCATGTTTTTCGGCGTCGCCGTTATCGTATGGACGCTGACATTCACCCAGTTGGGCGGCACGAAGTACACGGAGCGCATATCCAAAATCGGCTTCACAGGCGGCATCGTGGTCCCCGTCGTTATCCTGTTCGTTGGGCTGGTCGCATACTTCCTGACGGGTGGGACATCGCAGATCGCCATGAACTTCGAAACATTGATCCCCGACTTCTCCAACGTGGATACGCTCGTGATTTTTGCCTCGTTCATCCTGGCATATATGGGCGTGGAGGCTTCGGCCTCGCACGTCAATGAACTCGAAAACCCAACGAAGACGTACCCTATGGTTATGATTGTTTTGACGATATTAGCCATCATGCTCGATGCGCTTGGCGGACTTGCCATAGCGACGACACTTTCGTCGGAAACCCTTGAGGGGAATCTCTCTTATGGAGTCATCGAGGCGTTCATCGCGATATTTATTACGCACTTTGGCCCTCGGTTCAAGGGGCTCGTTCTGATGGTGTCCATACTCCTGGCGCTCGGCGTTCTCGCGGAGATATCGTCATGGATCGTCGGGCCGTCCCGGGCTCTTCTGGAGGCAGCGAACGATGGCCTTCTGCCGCCGTCGTTCGCCAGGACAAACAAGAACGGCATCTCGGTAAAGACCATAGTCCTTCAGGCAATGATCGTAACCCTGTGGGACGCGGTCCTCTGCGGTTCGATCGTCCTTGCCGGGGGGGCGGATTCGTCCGTCGGCTATATGACTGCGATAGGCCTGACGGTAGTCATTTATCTGGTGGGCTATGTCCTGTTCTTTCTAGGATACTTCGTGTTGATACTGAAAAAAGACAATCTGAAGAGGGTGTTTCAGGTCCCCGGCGGCAGGGCGTTCAAGCTGATTGTCGCAGCCGTGGGGATGCTGATGACGATAGCGACGCTCGTCATATCGTTCTTCCCTTCATCGAAGCTCTCTGCTGACGACAACAGGATATATCAGGTCGTACTCGCAGTATGTTTTGTCATATCCATGGCGATTCCCTTCGTTATCTATGCGAACAGATACAGGTGGAACGGGTCGGGAAGCGGTGCGGAGAGGAGCGGCGGCAGGTAGACGGCAGCTGCGGCACAGCCTGCAGATTGTAAGGAAGAGATCAGGGAAAGGAGAAGGTTATGGATAAGAAGCCATTGTCAGGCAAAATGACCAGGAAGAGCGCGGGAAAGATAAGCGACGAACTCGCGGCTCTCGATGCCAGGACCCGGTATCTGACGCCCATCTTCGGTTCCGAGGCCAGTGACGTTGCAATGCCCGACAAAAAGATCAATAGAAAACCGATAGAGCCGCGCATCGCCTCCGAGATGATACGCGAGTACCTGAGCATCGAGGGAAACGCGACGCAGAACCTGGCGACATTTTGCCAGACGTACATGGAGCCTGCCGCCGCGCGGCTGATGGCGGAGAACCTTGAGAAGAACGCGATCGATAAGGATGAATATCCCATGACGGCCGACCTGGAGAATCGCTGCGTCGACATCATCGGCAGCCTCTGGAACGCCGACCCCGGGGAGAAGCCGATGGGAACGTCGACGGTGGGCTCCTCGGAGGCCTGTATGCTCGGAGGGCTGGCGATGCTGTTCCGCTGGAAGAAGCTGGCGGATGCGGCAGGTGTCGACCGCAACGCGAAAAGGCCCAATCTCGTCATCTCCTCCGGGTACCAGGTGTGTTGGGAGAAGTTCTGCCGTTACTGGGAAATTGACATGCGCCTCGTCCCGATCGACGAGGATCACCTGTCCCTCAACATGGATACGGTCATGAACTATGTGGACGATTACACGATCGGTGTCGTCGCCATACTTGGCATTACCTATACCGGAAAATACGACGACGTGTGCACGCTCGACAAGCTCGTAGGAAGCTACAACAGAAATCACCCCTCACTTCCCATCCGCATTCACGTCGACGGAGCATCCGGGGGGATGATCGCGCCGTTCCTCGAGCCCGACCTCAAGTGGGACTTTCGTTTGGAGAACGTGTGGTCGATCAGCACGTCCGGACATAAATACGGCTTGGTCTATCCTGGGGTAGGCTGGGTGATCTGGCGCAGCAGGGAGGCTCTTCCGGAGGACCTCATTTTCTGGGTGAGTTACCTCGGCGGCGAAGAGGCGACGATCGCCATCAATTTTTCGCGCAGCGCGTCGCAGATTGTCGGGCAGTATTATATGCTCATGCGCAATGGATTTGACGGCTACAAGGAGATACACCAGCGCACAATCGATGTGGCCCGCTACATGGCCGACGAAATCGGGAAGATGGGGCTTTTCGAAATGCTGGAAACGGCCGAGAGGGTCCCGATCGTTTGCTGGAGGCTCAGGAAGGACGCCAACGTTCCGTGGACGCTTTACGACCTGGAAGACCGTCTGCGCATGCACGGCTGGATGGTTCCGGCTTATCCGATGCCGGAGAATATGAGGGATGTGGATGTTCAGCGCCTCGTCCTCCGACAGGACTTCAGCATGCCCTTGGCTATGCTTTGCATCAGGGAGGTGAAGAAGCAGATCGAGGTGCTGAATGGAGCCCGGGTGGTGCTGGCCGGCGGCATAGGCGACGACAAGGTGAGAAATGGATTTGACCACAGCGGCAGATAAGGGGCTTTGCCGGTCTTGTCCCTCCTGGATCGGACTCTTTCCGTCTACGTGGATGAAATGACGGGGTAAAAACGCAGGAGCCCCTGCAGCCCATCGCGGCTGCAGGGGCTCTCTTGAATTCATTGTCGTTCAGGGACGATTCGGGAGGCTTCGGCGTCGATGTCTGCGGAAGATCTCATGTCGTCCTTGTCCATCGTCTCCAGCAGATGAATGAAGTCTTTCATGGACTGAAACATATAGTCGTCGGACCGCCATATCATGCGGATGTCCAAGTTGAGCTGCGGGGATATGGGGATGTATTTTATCTTCATCCATTCCTCTACGACATCCTTGAGAACGAAGCTGACCGCGGTCCCCTGCTGCACGAGACTCAGGATTGTAGAAAATTGCGATGTCTCCAGCAAAATATTGGGCTTCAGGTGCTCGTCTTTGAAACGATTGAACAAGATTTCCTTATGCAGGTAATCCTGTTCGAAGACCACCAGGTCCTCGCTCTGAAGGTCTTCGATGGTGACAACAGGCTTTTGGCTCAGCGGGTGGCCCGGCGCAACACATACTCCCAATTCCAGTGTGAAAAGAGGAACCGTATGGTAGATCGAGTCGAAACAGCCTGACGTGCTGCAGGGCAGTATCGCGAGGTCGAGTTCCCCTTCCGTGAGCAGCTCAAATACCTCTTTCCTGCCGCTGCTCTCGACCCGAATCCGCACATCGGGCCTTTTACGTTTATAAGCCTCTATGACCTTAGGCAGGATGAACAGGCTCAACAACGAAGGAATTCCGATCTGCAAGATTTTACGCTCGTCGCTCAGCTCGGTCATGACTCGGTTCAAACGTTCCGTTTCGCTGAGCAGGGTTCTGGACATCGTCAAAAGACGTTTCCCCGCTTCGGTCACGACCATACCATGATGTCTTCTCTGAAACAGGATCACTCCGTACTCCTCCTCCAGTTCCCTGATCGCGCTGGAAATGGAGGGCTGCGAAATATGAAGCTCCTTCGAGGCTCTGGTAATCGTTCCAAACTGGCAGACAGCCTGAAAGTATTTGAGCTGAGACAAATTCATTCCGTATGTTTCCCTTCCTCGCCGAGCGCCCGCAATCGATCGGTGCAGCGGCAGACGGTGCGCTCGTGCCTCTGTATGGCTCCGCCCGAGGGCCTCCTTCTTGCCGTCGTGTCGTTTGTTATTGCGGCGCAGTGGTCATTGAAGTCCGTAGCAGGTAAGGATGCCCGTCTCGTCCCATTTCAAGAGGAGCTTCAGCGGGCTTCGGATTTGGACGCTCGTCCTTACCGGGCGCAGGTGCTCCTCCCCGTCCGACATCAGGTAGTAGGTAAAACGGTTCTTGTCCGCTCTGCGGAACTCCTCCCTCAGGGTCGTGAAATCGAGGGGGGCGGTTCGCATCTCCGTTCCGGCGCTAAGGATCGGCTCCCACGTCAGACGGTCGCGCTCCGAGAGAAGGGCGAGGAGAGCCGCCGAGGGGCTGTGGTTGTCGGCGGGAGGGGAGGGGGGGAGCGCCGTCTGCTCTGCGCCAGTCCCCTGTTCCCCTTCATCGTTGAACCGAACGACCCCCGTCCGCAGGTAATCCTTCAGGCTGGGTCTGATCTTCTTCTTAGCCATGATTCTGACACCTCTCGAGAAATTCGGCTGTGACCCGTTTGTAGTCGTGCGCTCCGTTGCTTGCCGGATCGTAGGCGAAGACGGACATGCCCAGGCTGGACGCCTCTATAAGGCTGACGTTTTGCCGGATGTAGGCCGAGAAGAACAGGTTGCCGAAGAAGCTGCGAACCTCGGAAGCCACCTCGCGGGAGATGAAGACGTTGGGGTTATGGCGGGTCATGAGGATCCCCAGGAACGCGAGCCGGGGGTTGAGGCGCGCCTTGAACAGCGGGATGGCCTCGTTGAGAAGGCGTAGGCCGGCCAGGCTGTAGAAACCTCCGTCCATAGGGACGACCAACAGGTTCGAGGCCGTCAGCACGTTGCGGGTGAACACGCCGAGCTGAGGGGGACTGTCCAGCAGGATGAAGTCGTAGCGTTTTGGGTCCACGAGGGCCAAGGCCTCGCGGAGAAGCGTATCCTTCCCGATGGCCCCCTCGGGGTGCAGTTCCGCCATGACCAGATCCAGCGAACTGGGGATGACGTCGACCCCCTCTTTGGAGGTCACGACATCGTCCCATCGGGCCTCCCTGGAGAGCAGGTCGAAGATCTGGAGGGCTCCGGGGACGACCGAGATGCCGAAGCTGGCGCTCAGGTTGCTTTGCGGATCCATGTCCAGGACGGCGACCCTCTTGCCCAAACGGGCCAACCCTACGGCCACGTTCTGACACGCCGTCGTCTTGCCGACGCCGCCCTTCAGGTTACAGAAACCTATGATCAGCAAGTGATTTCCCTCCTCGAGAACGCCAGACCGGACCCCGGAAGAGGCATGAAAGTTATTTTCCCTGCCCGGACGCCTCGGCGTCGGTGCTGACGGGAGCGGCGCTCTCGATATGCTTGAGAAACGCCTCGACCTCCGCGTTGGTGTGGGCGGCCAGGCTCTCCCGGTACTTCGCCGCCGCCTCCCGGATATGCCCCTGGTTGTAAAGAAGGTTGGCCTCCTTGATCAATTTGTTGGCGGCCTGGATGGCCTCGTATTCGTTCAAGGAGGTCTCCAGCTTTCGTATCAGCTCGGACAGGATCTGGTCCTGGGAGATAGCATAGCTCTTGCGGTATTGAACCAGGGCCTCCCTGTAGCGTTTTTCGCCGTAGAGTTTATTTCCCGCAATCAGGAAGCGTGCGGCGTCGGACTTCGTCCCTATACCGAAGTTCTCCGGAGCGCGTATATCCGCGCTCCGGGGAAGCTGGACGGTCCTCTCCAGCGTGTCGATCCGCTTCTGCGCCTCAGGGCTCGGCCACATGGCCATACTCTCCCGGTACCTCAGCAGGGCTTCGGGCTCCTGCCTTTTCCTCTGCAGCTCGCCTCCCTCCCGGAGGAGGGCCGCGGCCTGCTTCTTACGCTGGCTGACGATCTCCTCGAGTTCCTTCACATGCTGAGCCAGTGCCCCATCGGGGTTGTGCTCGAGACTGGCCTTGTAGCTCTCGATGGCCTCGACGAGCTTTCCCTTCCGCTCGAAGGAGCTGCCCGTGCCGGCGAGTTTGTCCGCCTCGGCGATAAGCGCCAGGCGCCGGGAGATGCGGGATATCCGCTCCTCGACGGTCTGGGATGGGACCAAAGCCTGAGACTGATTGTAGTACTCCAGCGCCTCCTGGATCTGTCCCTCCTGATCGTAGGCTGCCGCCGTGTCCTTCAGCCACTCCGCCTTCTGATTCCGGACCCGGAGGGCTTCGATGGTTTCCTCGAGCTCTTTGATGCTCGACTCGCTCTCGGGCATGGGCCACACGACGCGGGCCCGCCGGAAGGTTTTCAGCGCGTCGGAGAGGAGGTCCTTTCTCCTTTGCTCGGCGCCTTTCTTCTGGAGCTCAAGGGCCCGGAGGACCCGGTCGTAATTGGCGCTCATGACCTTGACTCCCTCCGCGATGTCGGGGTCCTCGGGGACCTTGGACGCGGCGCGCCTTGCCAGTTCCATTCCCTCTGAGTAGCGGCTTTGGGTCCACTGTGATTGGGCTTCCAGCCAGTCCATCCAGCCCGCCTTATGGCGTGCCGAGTCCTCGATGCGGGAGGATGGAACGGTGACGGAGACGATGCGGGAGGCACGTCCCAGAAGGATCCCCGCCGTGTTGAAGACCTGGACGGAGAGCTCGGAGTCCCCAATCTCGCTGCGGGTTATTGTGGTCTGGGAGACATCGCTGCTCAGAATAGACGTCGAGGCATCGGAGGTCCAGGCGTAGCGCAGCTCTCCGCCGTAGGAGGGGGTGAGCCCGGCCTCGAAACGGATGGGTCGGTTGCTGGCCAGCTCCGTTGTGGGACGGTCCTCCTTGGCCTGAATGTCCCAGAGCATAAGGGGTTCTTCCTCCTCCAGCTTCTCAATCCCCACCTCGAAGTAGCGCGGGGTGAGCCCGAGCTTCGCCGTGGCCAGAAGCTGACCGTCATTATTCTTTGCGACGGCCTCGATATCGATGACCGATGTGTTGATCGGGGTGAACGCGCATTCGGCCCCCCCGTTTCTCAGCAGGACGGACTTGACGTCGCCGCTGACGGACCATTCGAACAGGGGCCTCTGTGAGAGGAGCGAGCCCTGCAAGGACAAAACGATCTCCTGTCCGACATAAGCATCCTCACCCTGGACTATCTGAAGATCGGCGGCGTGAGCGGCGGAGGAACACACATACGCGATGGAGATCAGTGTCCAGAGGCTATACAAAAAATAGAACGTTGTTTTTTGATGTCTCACAAAAACTCCTCCTGCTGAGGCTCAATGAGCCGCAGCCCATTTTCAAGGTTGTGCTTTACCCGGTTTTCCGTTCCCCCCGAGCAGTCCGGCTTCGCTTGGAGCGTCTTTGTCTCCGAGGAATCCGTATATTCGTACTTCGGCGCCCAGAACTCGAAGGTCCATTTGATTTTACGCTATTTTCAGTGGAAATCCAACCGCCTTTTTTCCGACACATACTTTTTCCGACACATCCTTCTTCCGACACATCCTTCTTTTGACACGTTCTTCTTTTGACACGTTCTTCATCTAATGAAAGGACTGTGGTAAAGTATGCAAAGTCCCCGCGGCCGAGTGGGTGCTTCACCGCGCGGATTTTGGATTTTCTTGCTTTATGGAATTTGTTTGAGCCTTGATCTCTTTGTCCTTTGATTGCAGATTGCTTTTAGAGAGAGGGCCTTTGTTGAAACAGCCGTTTATTAAGGAGGAGAGGGAGAATGCCGCCCTTCAGGTACTCGCGCCCTCGGTTCACCCCGAGGGGGGAGCGTATTTATGATTTGATGCTGCGTCTCGTGGCCATCCCCAGCATTACGGGGTCCGACGGGGGGGAGAACCAGTGCGCCCAGTTTCTGTACGACCGGCTCTCTCACATTCCCTATTTCAGGGAGAACCCGGACAGCCTGCGCCTGGTGCGCCTGGAGGAGGACCCTCTGGACAGGAGGGCGGTCCTCGCTCTTCTCAAGGCGGCTCGCCCGACCCGGAAAACGGTGATCCTGACCGGGCACTTCGATGTCGTCGATACCGACGTTTGCGGTCCGCTGCGCCCATGGGCGCTCGACCCCGAGGCCTACACGAACCGCATCGGCGGGCTGGAACTGCCCGATGACGCAAGGCGCGACCTGGAATCGGGAGATTACCTGTTCGGCCGGGGCGTGTCCGACATGAAGACGGGGGTTGCCGTCAACCTGTGCCTTCTGGAGGACTGGGCGGCCGAGCGGGAGGCGCTGGACTTCAACGTCCTGCTCTGGTTGGTCCCGGACGAGGAGGGCGACTCCGCCGGGATGCGGCTTTCCCTTCCGGCCCTCCTGGACCTTCGGGAGCGGGAGAAGCTCGAGTTTGTCGTCTGCGTCGACACGGAACCCGTCCTGAGCAACGATGGGCCCGGGATATATTTCGGCACGATCGGCAAGGCCATGCCCTTCTTCCTGTGCGTCGGAAGGGAGGCTCACGTCGGAAACTATGGGGAGGGGATGAACTCGACCCTGATAGCCTCCTGCCTGAACCTCTCGATCGAGGGGCGCGGGGCCGAGAGCGTCGGGGGAGAGACCTTCTCGCCCGATTGCTGCCTGAGGCTGCGCGACCTTCGGGAGCGCTATGCCGTGACGCTTCCCGAGCGCACGGTGGCCTACTACAACTGCCTGACCGTGAACCGGACCCCGGCCTCGATCCTGGAGGACATGAAGGCCAGGGCCGGCCGGGCGCTTCGATCTGCCTTCGAGCACTTGGGATGCGGGGACCGGCCTGTCCGGGTGTTGGATGTCGATGAGCTTCTGGGAAGGGCGTCCGCCGCGACGGGGATGTCCCGGGAGCGTCTGACGGACGGGCTCCTTCCCCGCATCTCCGCAGCGGACGAGCGGGACCGCAACGTCGAGTTCCTCTCGCTCCTGATGGATCGGGTCGGGGAAAAGGGACCTCTGGTCGTCGTGGGGTTCCTGCCGCCCTACTATCCCGCCCGGATCAACGAGGGACGGACGCCTCGGGAGCGGGCCATCCGAAACGCCGCCGGGGCGGTGCGGAGGAGCCTCGCGAACCGGGGGCTGGGCTTCACGGAGGTCGAGATCTTTCAGGGGATCTCGGACCTGAGCTACACGGGCTTCCGCGGCGGGGGGGAAGACATCGCGCCCCTGGCGGCCAACATGCCCCTGTGGGGCCGCGGCTACTCCATACCCCTCGAGGCCCTGAGGTCCGTCGACATTCCCTCCGTCCTTCTCGGCCCCATCGGGGCCGATGCCCATAAGCTCACCGAACGGGTGGAGCTGTGTTATTCCATGGACATCCTCCCGGAGGTGCTCGGGGAATTTCTGTCCCTTGCCGCGCTGTCGGACGGGCCCGGGCAAGGGCGCTTTCCTGAAAAATAGAGCCCGATATCTTTCGTTCCAGACTTTTTTGAGTTAAAATGGAAGGAAGCGGGGGATTGAAGTATTCGGGGCTGGCCGACCTCGAAAGGGTTCTTTGTGTTTTGCGGCAATGCCCTGCGTGCACTCGATGACGTTCAGCGTGCACTTGACGTTCAGCAAGGAAAGATGAAACGCGTTGCCGTGGTTTCTTGTTCCCAACCTCTGCAAGGCGTAGGGTAAAATCCTCATTTTTGTCGTACTTATCTGCGCTGGAATGCAACGAAGGCAGGAGCTCCTGCCATTTTTGCGGAGGTGAACCGGGATGCGGCTTCTGACCCGATCCGATTTCGACGGATTGATGTGTGCGGTACTTCTCAAGGACCTGAATCTTTTTGACGAAAAACTGTTCGTTCATCCCAAAGACATGCAGGATGGACTTATCGACGTCACGACCAACGATATCCTGGTGAACATTCCCTATGCCCCGGGCTGCGGCATGTGGTTCGACCACCACACCAGCGAGGATGTGCGAGGACTGATGCATCAGTACAAGTACGTCGGCGCCTCCTGGCCCGCCCCCAGCTGTGCGCGGGTCATCTACGAATATTACGGTGGGGCCAAGGGACGCCTTGCCCGTTTTGACGATATGGTGGTGGATGCCGACAAGTGCGACTCCGCCCACTTTTCCAGGGAGGAGGTCCTGGACCCACAGGGGATGGTCCTCCTTTCCTTCATCATGGACCCCAGGACCGGCTTTGGGCGCTACCGCGACTTCCGCATCTCCAATTATCAGCTGATGGATTGCCTGATCGATCATCTTCTGGTCATGCCGATCGACGAGATCATGCAGCTCGAGGATCTCCAGGAGCGGGTGCGCCTCTACGAGGCCCACCGTGAGCCCTTTGAGAAGATGATGAAGGATCATTCCCATACCGAGGGGGCCGCCGTCGTCACGGACCTTCGCGGAATAGACGAGACCTATGTGGGGAACCGGCATATCATCTACGCGCTCTATCCGGACCAGAACGTCTCGGTGCGCGTTTTCGACGGTAGGGAGGGGAAAAATTGCGTCTTCTCCGTAGGATACAGCATCCTGAACCGGACGGCCACCGTGGATGTGGGCAAGCTGATGCTAAAGTACGGCGGTGGCGGGCATCGCCGGGTGGGAACGTGCCAGGTTCCCTTCGAGGATGCGGACAGGGTGTTGAGCGAGATCCTCGAGGAGATCAACTCCCAGAACTGGCAGATGCTGAATATAGCCGGCCTCGAGGAATTTTGATCCGTCCCCGGGCATTCCAATAAATAAAATACGGCGGCTTCCCTCTTCCCGAGGAGGCCGCCGTATTTGCATGCAGCTATTGCGGCCGTAGATCAGCACGCGGGGTTCTTCACGAATACGCTCCCCTTGGCCTTGCAGATCGGGCAGACATCCGGGGCCGACCCCTCGTGGACGAAGCCGCAGATGGGGCAGAGGTACCAGTCGGCGTCCTTGCCCTTGAGAGCGGCAAGTCCCTCCAGGGCCTTCTTGTAAAGCCCGCCGTGAACCTTCTCCGCCTCATTGGCGAGGTGGAAGCTCCGCTTTGCGGCCGCGTGACTCTCGGCCTCGGCATCCTCGATGAATCCGGGATACATGGTGGAGAACTCGTAGGTCTCCCCATCCAGGGCGGCCTTCAGGTTGCTGGCCGTATCGCCGACCCCATCCATGGTACGGAAATGGGCGGTCGCGTGCACCGTCTCCGCGGAGGCGATGGCACGGAACATCTTCGCGACGCCGGGATACCCCTCTTTGTTCGCCTGATCCGCGAAGGCCAGGTACTTCCTGTTGGCCATCGACTCGCCGGCGAAACCCTCCTGCAGGTCCTTCATGGTCCTCTCGTACATGATGAAACCCCCTTTGTAAGATAAAAGACGTGAAAGATAAAAAACGGGCCCCCTCCGCCCGCTCCTGTTCGGACGGGAGGGGAGCCTCTTAACGATACTCCATCTCTGTGGAAAAGTCACCAGCCGCAGGAAGGAGACTTGGGAGAAAAAGGCCTGGGGGAATACGCTTCCGAGCTATCCGAGCAGTTCGGAGTAGATCCTCTCGTGCTCCTTCAGAAGGTTGCCGAGGTCCCAGCGGGGGTCGGGGAGGGGATGGAACTCGGAGGGTGCGGCCGCCGCGACGAGCATGATCGCCGCCAGGGCCGCGGAGTTGCCGACAGGGTAGAGCGCACCGAGGGAGGAGTCGGTGACGAGATCGCGTATGCCACGCACATCCGCACCCAGGACCGGGATGCCCAGGGCGATGGACTCCATGAGGCTCCGGTTCAGCCCCTCCCGTTCCGAGGGGAGGATGGTCGCCCGTGAGGCCAGCATCAGCAGGGGAATGTCGGAACGCTGCCCCAGGAAGTGGACCTGCCGGGAGATCCCGAGCCTCTCGGCAAGGGCCTTCATCTCGTCCTCGAGCGGCCCCCTGCCGGCGAGGGCGAGATGAAAGTCCCTCCGTCCGGTCTTGGCCAGAGCGTTCAGGGCGTCCCGGTGCCGCTTGCCCGGGTTGAACTCCGCCACCATGAGGAAGAGCTCGTCCTCCCGGCCGAGCCCGAGCTCCTCGTAAAGCCCGCATACTCCGGCCATCGAGACGGATTTCCGGGACCATCTCGCCAGGTCCAGTCCGATGCCCGGAAGGCAGGTCAGCCTCTCCGGAGGGACGAGGGCGTGTTCCAGGGCGGCCCGGCGGTCCTCCTCGTTGATGACGATCAGATGGTCCGTCCGACGCGCCGCTCGGCGCTCCAGCTCCAGGTAGAGGCGGTTTTTCAGGGGCGAGCCGCCGCTGTGGAAGTGGAACCCGTGCGCCGTGTAGACGATCTTCGGACGCCGTTCCGCGGGCAGCCAGCCCAGCGCCGTGCGCGTCACGAAGGAGGCCACCGGTGTGTGGACGTGCACGATGTCGTACCCCTCACGGAGGACGAGGCTGCGGATCGCGCCGTTCATCCGGCGCACGCCGCGGAGCGCCCAGGGCTTTCGGGAAAAGGGGACCTCGTGACAGGCGTCGAAGGTCTCCCGGCACTCCGCGCAGGATTCCGAGTCCCGCGACAGGGCGTCCACGCGCCAGCCCAGATCCCTGAAGTGGCGGGCGTAGGGCAGCAGAAAGGCCCTGAGCGTTGCGGCTACGGTGGTGACGATCAAGAGTTTCGGCATAAGTATCCTCCTAAACGTCCGGGTTGGGTATGGGGCAAGGGGATAACGTTCTTGCTGGATTTCCGACAACGGTACAGCCGTCTGGAACATCACGAATGACGACGCCGCCCATGCCTACGGTGGAACGGGCTCCAACGGTCCTTCCCTGTAAAATGGATGCCCCGGCGCCGATCAACGTCTCCTCTCCGATATGGACGTTTCCAGAGATGCTGGAGTGTGGCATAATCGAGCTGAAATCGCCTACAAAAGAGTCATGAGCAATATAGGCGCCCGTGTTGAGGTAAACGCAACGCCCCAAGGTCACGTTTACGGAGACGAAGCACATAGGAAAAATTACGGTCCCATCGCCGAGACCGGCAGGATTGGTTATCTCCGCCGTAGGATCTATTATGTTGGGGAGGTTAACATGTGAAAGCCGTTCAAGCTCTTCGCAGAGCTTTTTTTTCACTTGCGGCACGCAGATTCCCAGGACGACGTCCAGAGAACCTTGGAAATCCCTGATGAAATCGATACCCCCTAAGATTTTATAGGTTCGCCAGATGGGACCGGGGCGAAAGGAATCGTCCGCAAATCCCAAGAAATTCCAGATGTAATGCCGTTCATTAATGCGGCGGACGACCTCCGCGATCTCCCGTC
This sequence comes from uncultured Fretibacterium sp., assembly GCF_963548695.1. Taxonomy (NCBI): domain Bacteria; kingdom Thermotogati; phylum Synergistota; class Synergistia; order Synergistales; family Aminobacteriaceae; genus Fretibacterium; species uncultured Fretibacterium sp. The sequence goes on along the minus strand of NZ_CAUUWA010000014.1, from coordinate 28,093 downwards.
CCAGTCCTCCGGCCCCATAAACGATTAAATCGCGCATGGTTTCACCTCACTGTTCCCCGGAACGGCGGCATGGTCGCCGCCCCGGGCGCGGAGATGCCCTCGCGCCTCAGGACCTTCCATGCCGTTGCCGCCAGAATCTTCAGGTCCAGCCGGAGTGAACGGTGCTCCACGTACCAGACGTCCAGCTCGAACTTCTCCTCCCACGTCAGGGCGTTCCGTCCGTTGATCTGCGCCCAGCCCGTGATCCCCGGTTTGACGGAGAGGCGCTTTCTCTGACGCTCGTCGTAGAGGGGCACGTATTCCAGAAGCAGCGGCCGCGGCCCCACCAGGCTCATGGCCCCGCACAGGACGTTCCAGAGCTGCGGCAGCTCGTCCAGGCTGGTGCGCCTCAGAAAAACGCCCAGGGGCGTCAGCCGGTCGGCGTCGGGCAGGAGCGAGCCGTCCCCGTCCCGCGCGTCCGTCATGGAGCGGAACTTGTAGAGCCGGAAGGGCCGTCCTCCAAGTCCGGCGCGTAGCTGCGAGAAAAGCGCCGGCGGCCCCATGCGGCGCCGGACCGCCAGCGTTATCCCCAGAAACACGGGGGACAGAAGGAGCAGGCCCAAAAGGGCCCCTACAATGTCCAGAAGACGCTTCAGCATCCGGTCGGGACCGCGCGGAGCGCCTCCAGCACGGCCTCGGTCACGCGGTCCTGCTGCGTCTCCGTCATCCCGGAGCCCGAGGGCAGGCAGAGCCCGCGGGAGAAGAGCTCCGCGCAGACGTCGCGCCCCTCCTCGTGCGGCCAGTAGCGCGCGCCCTTGAACACGGGCTGGAGGTGCATGGGCTTCCATAGCGGGCGCCCCTCGATGTTCCGGGACGCCAGGCGATCCAGCACGGCGAGGGGCGGGACGCGGAGGGGCTCCTCCAGGGTCAGGGCCGTGAGCCAACGGCTGGAGCGGCTCCATGAGGGCTCCGGCATGAAGCGCACGCCCTCGATGGTCCCCAGCGTCTCGGCGTAGCGGCCGAACATGCGCCTCCGGGCGGCGACGCGCTCGTCGAGATGGAGCATCTGCCCCCGCCCGATCGCCGCCAGGACGTTGCTCAGACGGTAGTTCCACCCCAGAACCGTGTGCTGATACCAGGGGGCGGGGTCGCGCGCCTGTGTGGCGAGAAAGCGTGCCCTCTCGATCGCCTCGGCGTCGTCGGAGAGCAGCATCCCCCCGCCCGAGGTCGTGACGATCTTGTTGCCGTTGTAGGAGAAGACGCCGAAGGCCCCGAAGGAGCCGGACCTGCGTCCCTTGTAGAGGGACCCCATCGCCTCCGCGGAGTCCTCCACGACGGGCACGCGGTAATGCCCGCAAAGTTCCAGCAGGGGGTCCATGTCGCAGCTCTGGCCGTAGAGGTCCACCAGGACGACGGCCTTGGGAGGACGCCCCTGCGCCGACGTCTCGGCAAGCGCCCGCTCGAGCGCCTGCGGACTCATGTTCCAGGACTCGGGCTCGGAGTCGACGAAGGCGCACTCCGCCCCCTTGTGGAAGAAAGGCGCGACGGACGCCGCGAAGGTGAACGAGGAGCAGAGGACCAGATCTCCGGTCCCCACGCCCAGCAGCTCCGCGGCCAGATGCAGGGCCGCCGTCCCCGACGAGAGGGCCAGTGCGGACCGGACGCCCGTCAGTTCGGCGGTCTCCCGCTCGAACGCCTCGACGTGGGGCCCCAGCGGTGCAATCCAGTTCGAGGCGAATGCCTCATTTATCTTGACGATCTCATCCCCGCTCATGTGGGGCGGGGAGAGATAAATACGTTCCTGCGGCATCAGAGGGATCACCTCGTCTTAAACTCGTTTTGAATTGGAAATGGGCGGCCTCGGTTCAGCGCCCCCTGTATTCCGCAGCCTTGCAGAAAAATCCTCCGGTGAGGCTGCCGTGCAATTTTCATCTTCATTCGCTTTTTTCAAAGTTTATCGCATCTCGGGCAAAAGTCAAAGCGGAGGCGCATTTAAGGGGCCTTAATACGGCAAACGACGTATTGCACCGACGCGGGCGCGAATCTATAATTTGGTCATAATTGGTCAGATATCCTTTCGAGGAGGAATCGCTATGGACTTCAATAAATTGACGCGAAAGAGCCAGGAGGCGCTCTCCGAGGCTCAGGGAATCGCGATAGGCAACAGCAATCAGGAGGTGGATGTCGAGCACCTCCTGTTGGCGTTGCTTCGGGACGGGGAGGGGCTGATTCCGCGGATGCTCCGCCGGATGGACGTCGATCCGCAGGTCCTGGAGAAGCTCGTCGCGGACGAGGTGGCCCGTATTCCCAGGGTGACGGGGGGCGGGGCCGAGGCGGGGAAGGTCTACGTCACGGCGCGCCTGAACAAGCTGCTGGTGCGGGCCGAGGAGCGGGCCAGGAAGCTTACGGACGAGTACGTCTCGGTCGAGCATCTGTTCCTGGAGATGCTTGGCGAGGGGACGGCGACGAACCTGGGGAGGATCCTGAGCCGTTTGGGGATCACCGAGGACCGTTTCCTGAAGACCTTGACGGAGGTGCGCGGTTCGCAGCGGGTCCAGAGCGCGGACCCGGAGGCCTCCTACGAGGCGCTCGAGAAGTACGGCCGCGACCTCGTGGCGATGGCGCGGGAGGGCAAGCTGGACCCCGTGATCGGGCGGGACGAGGAGGTACGCCGCGTCGTGCGCATCCTCAGCCGCAAGACGAAGAACAACCCGGTGCTGATCGGGGACCCCGGCGTCGGCAAGACGGCGATCGTCGAGGGGCTGGCGCAGCGTATCGTCCGCGGCGACGTCCCGGAGGGGCTGAAGGACCGCACGGTCTTCGCCCTGGACATGGGGTCGCTCGTCGCGGGGGCGAAGTTCCGCGGCGAGTTCGAGGAACGCCTCAAGGCCGTTCTGAACGAGGTCAGGCAGAGCGAGGGGCGCATCATCCTCTTCATCGACGAGCTCCACACGATCGTGGGGGCCGGGGCCGCCGAGGGGGCGGTCGACGCGGGGAACATGCTCAAGCCCATGCTGGCGCGCGGGGAGCTTCACTGCATCGGTGCGACCACCGTGGACGAGTACCGCAAGTACATCGAGAAGGATGCGGCGCTCGCGCGGCGCTTCCAGCCGGTGGACGTGGAGCAGCCGGACGTGGAGGACACGATCTCGATCCTGCGGGGCATCCGGGAGAAGCTCCAGGTGCACCACGGCGTGCGCATCCGGGACAACGCCCTGGTCGCGGCGGCGACGCTCTCCAACCGCTACATCACCAACCGGTTCCTTCCGGACAAGGCCATCGACCTGGTGGACGAGGCCTGCGCGATGATCCGGACGGAAATAGACTCCCTGCCCTCCGAGCTGGACGCGGCCTCGCGGCGCGTCATGCAGCTGGAGATCGAGGAGACCGCGCTGAAGCGCGAGGCGGACGCGGCGTCGGCGGAGCGCCTGAAGGCCCTGCAGAAGGAGCTGCAGGAGGCCCGGACCGAGGCGGACTCCCTGCGCGCCCAGTACGAGACGGAGAAGGGGGCCATCACGGGCATCCGCGAGCTGCGGAGCCGTATTGACGCGGTCAAGGCCGACATCGCGAAGGCCGAGCACGAGTACGACCTCAACCGGGTCGCCGAACTCCGGTACGGTGAGCTCCGGAAGCTGGAGGAGGAGCTGAGAGCGAAGGAGTCGGACGCCGAGAAGGGGAGCGCGTCGGGACGCCTGCTGCGCGAGGAGGTCACCGAGGAGGAGATCGCGGACATCGTCAGCCGCTGGACGGGCATCCCCGTGACGCGGCTGGTGGAAGGCGAGAAGGAGAAGCTGCTGAAGCTGGACGAGGGGCTGCACCGCCGTGTGATCGGGCAGGACGAGGCCGTGGGGCTCGTCGCCGACGCGGTGCTCCGCGCCCGGAGCGGGATACGGGACCCCCGGCGGCCGATCGGCTCCTTCATCTTCCTGGGGCCCACGGGGGTGGGCAAGACGGAGCTGGCCAAGACGCTGGCCGAGGCGCTCTTCGACAGCGAGGACAACCTGGTCCGCATCGACATGTCCGAGTACATGGAGAAGCACGCGGTCTCCCGCCTGGTCGGGGCGCCTCCCGGCTACGTCGGGTACGACGAGGGCGGGCAGCTCACCGAGGCCGTGCGGCGCCGTCCCTACTCCGTCATCCTGTTCGACGAGATCGAGAAGGCGCACCCGGACGTGTTCAACATCCTGCTCCAGATCCTGGACGACGGGCGCATCACGGACAGCCACGGACGGGTGGTGGACTTCAAGAACACCGTCGTGATCATGACGAGCAACATCGGGGCCGCCTCCCTTCTGGAGGGCATAACCCCGGACGGTACGATACCGGATAGGACGCGCGACGAGGTCATGGGCGCGCTGCGTGCGTCCTTCCGCCCGGAGTTCCTGAACCGCGTCGACGACATCGTAATCTTCAAGCCTCTGAGCCGCGGCGAGGTGCGGCAGATCGTCCGCCTTCTGCTCCAGGGCCTGGCCGGTCGGCTGGCCGAGCGGCAGATCACCCTGAGGACCGACGACGATGCCGTGGACTTCATCGCCGATGCCGGCTACGACCCCGTCTATGGGGCCCGTCCGCTCAAGCGCTATCTGGTGAGGAACGTGGAGACGAAGCTGGCGAGGGCGCTGATCGCGGGGGACGTCCGGGACGGATCGACGGTCACGATCGGGGTTGGGGACGGAGCGCTGACGTTTACCTTCGAGCAGGGGCCGCGTTCCACCGTCGGTCCTATGAAAACATCGGAAACATCCGCTTGACGAACCGTTTTCTCGCCCCCCGCATGACCGGGGACGACCGCAAAGAAGGTCGTCCCCATTTCTGTAAGGGTCTGTATACAGGTACACAAGAGTATGCAAGCCTGGCTAACCTCTCCTCGAATCTTACCCGAGTTGGAATAACCCTATTATCCTTTACATATGATAGAATAAATGATTGATATGGTGTTGACATGAGCATGGGGATTCAGGGGTAGCCTTGGATATCTTGAGATAGTTTCTGCCCGTGTCTCCGGGCTTAGGTGGCGGAAAATAATTGTGTGTCCCTGGGACGAGGAGGAATTTTCTGGTGCGGACTTTGCTTTCTCTGGTGCATATCGTGGTCTCCGTAGTGCTGATGATGATCGTGTTGGCTCAGCATCGCAAGGAAGGCGGCTTTGCGGGGGTATTCGGGGGTGGAACCCAGGCGGACGTGGGGCAATGGCAGCGTTTTTCCGGGCTGACCAAGATCACCGTCGTCCTGGCCGCCTTGTTCATGCTGACCTCCCTTGCTCTTGCCTTGGTGCATTAGCCGGCGAAAAAACAACGGGTTTGACGGGAGTACTTGCGAACGACCACAGGGTTCGTATACAATAGAAGCTCGCGAAGTGCGATGCTTTGAGCAAGATCGGCCCGGCGTGACGGTTGGAGTTTTCCCCGGATGGCCCCCCTGCCACTATTCCGGGGAGATTTCTTTGTGTCCCGCAGGGTCGCCTCCCTTGCAGGAGTGTCCTCTTTCGCTGCCGAGCAATAAGTTAGAAAACTGAAAAACTACGGGTGCCGTCCTTTGGAAAAAAGAGTCGGCTTCGTGTAGAGTTCGAGGAGGAAACGAGATGGCAGGCAGCAGTTCCTACTTGGCCAGGCCCGGTCAGGTGGAAAGAAAATGGTATATCGTCGATGCCACGGACAGGCCTATTGGCCGTTTGGCGGCGGGCATTGCGCGCATCCTGACGGGCAAGCACAGGCCGACCTTCACGCCCCACGTGGATACGGGGGACTACGTGATCGTCGTCAATGCGGATAAGGTCCGGCTGACGGGCCGCAAGGCTTCGCAGTCGCACTACCATTATCATACGGGGCATTCGGGCGGCTACCGTTCCATCCCCTGGGAGAGGATGCTCGAGAAGCGCCCCGAGTTTTTGTTCGAGCATGTGGTGAAGGGTATGCTCCCTAAAACCCGCCTGAAGTATGCGAGTAAGCTGAAGGTGTACACGGGCCCCAATCATCCCCACGTCGCTCAGGCGCCCGAGGCGCTTGAGCTATAGTTTGAAGCAGGAGGACAGGCAGATGGAAAACAGCTATTGCTGGGGAACGGGTCGCCGCAAGAACGCCTTGGCCCGCGTTCGGCTTTGCCCGGGCAACGGAGAGCTCAAGATCAACGATCGGACGGTAGAGGAGTACTTTCCTCGCTTGGTCTGGCAGGCTCAGGTCATGCAGTCCTTGAAGGTGGCGAACCTTGAGGGTAAGGTCGATATCTTTGTCAACGCTTCCGGCGGCGGCTTGACCGGTCAGGCCGGAGCGGTCAAGATGGGGATTGCGCGGGCCCTGATCCGCATGAACCCGGACCTTCGTCCTGCCTTGAAGAAGGAGGGGCTTCTGACCCGCGACCCCCGCATGGTCGAGCGCAAGAAGTTCGGACAAAAGGGCGCCCGCGGCAAGCGGCAGTTCTCCAAGCGTTAATTCGCCGATCGCACCAACATTTTTTCGTTGGACTGCACGGATTGGACTCAGGCCAGTCCGTTGAGGTCAAATGTTTTGTCTTTCAGGGAGTTACAGTATCTTGATGGATGCCGTAACTTCCTGAACTTTTTAGTGCGAAAATTCATTCGAAAGTTTTTCCCAAGGCTACAGAAGAACAACTGAAGGATAAACAGAAACAACCAGTTATGCCCAAGAAGCGGGGCACGCTATATGGAGCACTCAGGTTCTTCTATGAGCTGTCCTGAGCGCTTAGCTTGGCAAGCCAACCACAAAATACAAAAAAGAGTCGCTCCCACTCAGGGTTTGCGACTTTTTCATGAAAGGAAGGACCCCCCCAATAACAACTGAGGGAAAAGGATACCACGGAATGAGGCCTTCGCTCGTGACGGACATCAAGCAATTCCTGCCCTCTGCCCAAGAACGCTGGAATCTCGTCAAATCAAAGAAATGGCGCGGCAGGCAGGATTCGAACCCACGACCTAAGGCTCCGTAGGCCTTCGCTCTATCCAGCTGAGCTACTGCCGCACACTTATACGTAGGACCTTCTCATATCTTTTGGGAAGATCCTGGCGGTGAGTGAGAGATTCGAACTCTCGATAGAGGTTTTAGCCCCTATACTCGCTTAGCAGGCGAGTGCCTTCAGCCTCTCGGCCAACTCACCTCTTCAACGCACGAAGATTATTATAGCGTGCTTCAATGGTCCTTGTCAATCCCAAATCTGCAGGTTGCGATAGCCTTATGAAGAATAAAGCGCGTTGTTGCATAGATTGAGCTAATTCTCATTTTGCACCCGTCAGGTGCAGCGGAAAGCATGCAAAACTTATCTTTACCACACGTTAAAAATTTTGTCTGCGGATTTGGGATAGCCCGGAAGGTTTGACAGTTTCCCTTCACCGTGGTATCGTTACGCATAATGTTATGGGATATTTATCGTGGTCCCGTTGTATTTTGGAGGCTAAGCGTATGTTGCGTGTTGTGGGTTTGTCCCTTGTTCTTTCGGGTTCGTATTATTACTACGGAACCAGGCCCTTTGCGAGGAGGCTGGAGCCGTAGTTTGTAGCACGTGCGGGACGGGCATCCAGAAAAGGTTCGCAAGAGGGCTCTTTACCAGATTCAACGGTAAAGGGCCCTTTTTTATTTCAAATTTTATTTCACATATCATGTCATGAAGGGAGTTTTCAAGTTGGACGGACAGGTAAAATTCTTTGGCGGCGCGGCGTTTCCCCTCGAGATGCACAAGGTGCGCATCGTCCAGAAGCTGACGCTGGTGTCGGTGGAGGAGCGGGTTGCGGCCATTCGGGAGGCGGGCAGCAACACGTTCCTGTTGAAGAACGACAAGGTCTTTCTGGACATGCTGACGGACAGCGGCGTCAACGCCATGAGCGACCGACAGCTGGCGGCGATGATGACGGCGGACGACAGCTACGCGGGGTCCATGAGCTTCGAGCGTCTGAGGGCGGTGACGCAGGATATCTTCGGCAAGCCGTTCCTGCTCCCCGTCCATCAGGGACGGGCGGCGGAGAACATCCTGGCCAGCGCCCTCGTCGGGAAGGGCGGCGTCGTTCCGATGAACTACCACTTCACGACCACCCGCGCCCATATCGAGCGTAACGGCGGGAGCGTCGTCGAGTTGTTTCTCCCCGAGGCGCTGAACCTGGACAGCACCGACCCCTTCAAGGGCAACATGGACACGGCCGCCCTCGAGGCGCTGCTGAAACGCGAGGCGGGCAACGTCCCGTTCGTGCGCATGGAGGCGGGGACGAACCTGATCGGCGGCCAGCCCTGGTCGCTGGAGAACCTGGAGAGAACCTCGGAGATCTGCCGCCGGCATGGGGCCCCGCTGGTCCTGGACGCCTCGCTTCTGGCCGACAACCTCTATTTCATCAAGACGCGCGAGGCGGCCCAGCGCGGAGCCACGATCCGCGAGATCACGCGCCGCATCGCGGATCTCTGCGACATCGTGTACTTCTCGGCCCGCAAGCTGGGGTGCGCTCGCGGCGGGGCGATCCTGACGGCCGACCGGGCACTGTTCGAACGCATGCAGCCGCTGATCCCCCTCTTCGAGGGATTCCTGACCTACGGGGGCATGTCGGTGCGGGAGATCGAGGCGATGGCGGTGGGGCTGGAGGAGACGATGGAGTTCGACATGATCCGTCACGGGCCGGAGTTCATCGCCTTCATGGCCGACGAGCTCGACGCGCGGGGCGTCCCCGTGGTGAAACCTGCCGGTGGATTGGGTTGCCACCTGAACGCGCGTGCGTTCCTGCCCCACGTGCCCCAGAATCGGTACACGGCGGGTGCCCTGGCGGCCGCGGTCTTCATCGCGGGCGGGGTGAGGGGCATGGAGCGGGGGACGCTGTCGGAGGAGCGCAACGAGGACGGAAGCGAACGTCTGGCCGATGCGGAACTGCTGCGGCTCGCCCTGCCGCGGAGGGTCTTCACGATGTCCCAGGTGAAGTACGCCGTCGACCGCATCCATTGGCTCTTCGAGAACCGAAATCTGGTCGGCGGACTCGAGTGGACGGAGGAGCCCAAAATCCTGCGCTTCTTCAGCGGAAGGCTGAAGGCGGTAGGGGACTGGCAGGATCGGCTGGCGGCGAAGTTCAGGGAGGACTTCGGCGACAGCCTGTAAGGTTTCGGGAACGAGGGAGGCCGCAGGGTCTCCCTCGTTCCGGCTACGTGGCGGCGCCCCGGTTCTTCAGCAGTTCGACGATCTCCGTCCTGGCCTCGGGATCCTCGTTCTCCTCCGTCATCATCAAGGCCGTTCGGCCGTCCTCGCCTTCTGCGTTGGGGTCCGCTCCGGCCCTCAGCAATGCCGATACGATCTCCGGGCCCGTGTTGGTCGCCGCTGCCGCCATCAGCGCCGTCCAGCCACGCTCGTCCTTTTCATCGACGTCTGCACCGGCCTTCAGCAATACCGACACGATATCCGGATTGCTGTTTGCCGCCGCCGCCAACAACGCAGTCCAGCCGTCATTGTCCTTTGCGTTGACGTCCGCGCCGGCCCTCACCAGCGTCGATACGACCTCAGGATTCGAATTTTCGAGCGCTGCCGCTATCAGCGCCGTACAGTCGTTTTCGTCCCTTGCGTCGACGTCGGCCCCGGCATTCAACAGAGCCGATACGACAGCAGGATTCGAGTTATAGGCCGCCGCGCCCATCAGCGCCGTTTGTCCTTCCTTATCCCTCTCATTGACGTCCAGCCCGGCCTTAAGCAGCATCGCCGTGACGTCCCGGTTCGGGTTGGAGGCAGCCCACCTCAATGCCGTCCAGCCGTCCTCGTTCCTTGCGCCAAGGTCCGCTCCGGCCCTCAGCAGGGTCGAAACGACAGCGGGATTGGAATTATGGGCTGATGCCCACATCAGAGCCGTGGCGTTGTCCTCGCTTTTTGCGTCGACGTTCGCACCGGCCTCCAGAAACGCCGTCACGACAGCTGGGTTCGAATTGTAGATTGCCGCCCACATCAACGCGGTCAGTCCGCCCTTATCCTTCGCGTCGACGTTCGCGCCTGCCCCGGCCAGCAGCATCACGGCGTCCGGATTGGAGTTGTACTGCGCCGCCGCCATCAACGCCGTATACCCCTCATTGGTCCCCGCATTGACGTCCGCCCCCGACTTCAGCAATGCCGACAAGCTCTCCGGATTGGGGTTGCGGGCCGCATACATCAATGCCGTCAATCCATCCTCGGTCCTTGCGTCGACATCTGCCCCGGCCTCCAAGAGCGCCAGGACGATCCCCGGCTCAGGATTGTTCGCCGCCATCATCAGCGCCGTCGTGCCTCTACTGCTCGTCGTTCCGGCTCCGAATTTAAGCAGCGCCGGCACGACCTCAGGGTTCAAACTGTAGCGTGCCGCGGACATCAGGGCCGTAACGCCCTCGTTCGTCTTTACGTTGACGTCCGCGCCGGACTCCAACAGCAGCACCGCGACATCCGGGTTCGGATTCAACGCCGCCGCATATATCAGTGCGGTCTGCCCGCCCTCATCCTTCGCGTCGACGTTCGCCCCGCCCCTCAGCAGAGCAGATACGGTGTCCGCCCTGGGGTTGTTCGCTGCCGCATACATCAGCGGAGTCAGCCCGTTCTTATCCTTCGCGTCGACATCCGCCCCGGCCTCGAGCAGCACCGACACGACCTCAGGGTTCGGGTTATGTGCCGCATACATCAATGCCGTCCATCCGTCCTCGTCCTTCGCATTGACGTCCGCCCCGGACTGGAGGTCTTCCATGACCGCTTTGGGGGTTCCCGTCCTGCAGCGCGCGAGAAACGCCATAATTGCGCCCCCAAACAGAAGTGCCCTCACCTTCCTCCAAATTCCTCCAAGCATCTCCATCCCTCCACTTGAAAAAGGAATTACCTCGCTGCGCCCGCGCTCGTCAGCAGCCTGACGATTGCCGTCCTGGCCTCGAGATCCTTATTCCTCTTCGCAGCCGCCAGCACCGTCTGCCCGTTCCGGTCCTTCGCATGGACGTTCGCCCCCGCTTCCAGCAGCACCGATACGACCTTCGGATTCTTGTTGTTCCCTGCGGCCTGCATCAGCGCCGTATGTCCGTTCTCGTCCTTGGCGTTGACGTCCATCCCCGCCTTCAGCAGCATAGCCACGACAACCGGGTTCGAGTTGTGCTGAGCGGCCGTCATCAGCAGCGTCCAACCGTCCTCACGCTCTGTTCCGCCGCCCTTCCCGGCCTTCAACAGCATAGCCACGATGTCCGGGGTCGGATTCACCGCCGCCGCGTAGTCCAGCGCCGTCATTTTGCTCTTGTCCTTTACGCCGGCGTCCGCTCCCGCCTCCAACAGCAAGGCCATGACATCCGGATTGGGATTCTTCGCTGCCGCCCACATCAGCGCCGTACGGCCCTCCTCGTCTTTCGCCTCAATATTGGCACCGGCCTCCAAGAGCACGGACACAGCCTTTGGATTTTCATTCTTCGCCGCAGCGCGCAACAGCGCCGTACATCCTCCTTCGTCCTTTGCCTCGACATTCGCCCCGGACCTCAACAGCAGCGCTACGACATCCTGATTGGAATTTTTAGCTGCCGCCACTATCAACGCCGAGTCCCCGTTGTCCGCCCTCGCGTCGACGTCCGCTCCCGCCTCCAGCAGTACCGACAGGATATCCGGGGACGGATTGTTCTCCGCCGCCGCTATCAGCGCCATTGCGCCGTCATTCGCTCTCGCGTTGACATCCGCCCCGGCCTTCAGCAGGGCCACGACAACATCCGGGTTCGAGTTGTAGGCTGCCGCCCACATCAGCGCCGTTATTCCGCTGTCGTCCTTTGCGTCGACCTCGGAACCGGCTTTCAGCAGTTCCAAGGTCACATCCGGGTTCGGGTTTTTCATGGCCGCCATGATCAGGGCCGTCTGTCCGTCCTTCTCCCTCGCCCCAACATTCGCCCCCGCCTCCAGCAACGCGGATACGACGGCCGGGTTCGAGTTGTAGGCCGCCCACATCAACGCCGTGTGTCCGACCCTGTCCTGCGTATCGATATCCGCCCCGGCCTCCAGCAACACCGCCATGACCTCCAGCTTTGAGTCATGGGCTGCCCACATCAGTGCCGTACTTCCTTCCTTGTCCTTTGCATCGATGTTTGCCCCGGCATTCAGCAGCGCCGATACAACTTTTGGCTGAGGATTTTCCTCAACGGCCACCATCAAGGCCGTAACGCTGTTCTCACACCTCGCATCGACGTTTGCCCCGGCCTCGAGCAACACTTCCACGACCTCCGGGTTCAAGTTGCAGGCCGCCCACATCAGCGCCGTTATGCCGCGTTTGTCCCTTGCATTGACGTCCGCCCCGGACCGGATGGCCTTCGCAATCGCATCGGGCGTTCCCGCCCTGCACAGCTTGATGAACGCCGCGGCCGCTCCCTCGGTCAGGAACCCCTTCACCAGCCCTCTCAGCGCGGCGCCCATTTTACGGAAAAAATCCCCAAGCATCTCCATCCCTCCACTTGAAAAAGGAATTACCTCGCTGCACCCGCGCTCGTCAGCAGCCTGACAATTGCCGTCCTGGCCTCGAGATCCTTATTCCTCTTCGCCGCCGCCAGCACCGTCTGCCCGTTCCGGTCCTCCGCATGGACGTTCGCCCCCGCTTCCAGCAGCACCGATACGACCTTTGGATTCTTGTTGTTCCCTGCGGCCTGCATCAGCGCCGTATGTCCGTTCTCGTCCTTTGCGTTGACGTCCATCCCCGCCTTCAACAGCATCGACACGACGACCGGATTCGAGTTGTGCTGAGCGGCCGTCATCAGCAGCGTCCAACCGTCCTCTCGCTCCAATTTGACGCCCTTCCCGGCCTTCAGCAGCATAGCCACGACATCCGGGGCGGGGTTCACCCCCGCCGCGTAGTCCAGCGCCGTCATTTTGCTCTTGTCCTTTACGCCAGCGTCCGCTCCCGCCTCCAACAGCAAGGCCACGACATCCAGATTGGGATTCTTCGCTGCCGCCCACATCAGCGCCGTACGGCCCTCCTCGTCTTTCGCCTCAATATTGGCACCGGCCTCCAAGAGCACGGACACAGCCTTTGGATTTTCATTCTTCGCCGCAGCGCGCAACAGCGCCGTACATCCTCCTTCGTCCTTTGCCTCGACATTCGCCCCGGACCTCAACAGCAGCGCTACGACATCCTGATTGGAATTTTTAGCTGCCGCCACTATCAACGCCGAGTCCCCGTTGTCCGCCCTCGCGTCGACGTCCGCTCCCGCCTCCAGCAGTACCGACAGGATATCCGGGGACGGATTGTTCTCCGCCGCCGCTATCAGCGCCATTGCGCCGTCATTCGCCCTCGCGTTGACATCCGCCCCGGCCTTTAGCAGGGCCACGACAACATCCGGGTTCGAATTGTAGGCTGCCGCCCACATCAGCGCCGTTATTCCGCTGTCATCCTTTGCGTCGACCTCGGAACCGGCATTCAGCAGTTCCAAAGTAACAGCCGGGTCTGGGTTTTTCATGGCCGCCATGATCAGGGCCGTCTGTCCGTCCTTCTCCCTCGCCTCAACATTCGCTCCCGCCTTCAGCAACGCGGATACGACGGCCGGGTTCGAGTTGTAGGCCGCCCACATCAACGCCGTGTGTCCGACCCTGTCCTGCGTATCGATATCCGCCCCGGCCTCCAGCAACACCGCCATGACCTCCAGCTTTGAGTCATGGGCTGCCCACATCAGTGCCGTACTTCCTTCCTTGTCCTTTGCATCGATGTTTGCCCCGGCATTCAGCAGCGCCGATACAACTTTTGGCTGAGGATTTTCCTCAACGGCCACCATCAAGGCCGTAACGCTGTTCTCACACCTCGCATCGACGTTTGCCCCGGCCTCCAGCAACACTTCCACGACATCCGGGTTCAAGTTGCAGACCGCCCACATCAGCGCTGTTATGCCGCGTTTGTCCCTTGCATTGACATCCGCCCCGGACCGGATGGCCTTCGCAACCGCATCGGGCGTTCCCGCCCTACACAGCTTGATGAATGCCGCAACCGCTCCCTCGGTCAGGAACTTCTTCACCTGCCTTCTCAGCGCAGCACCTATTTTACGGAAAAAATCCCCAAACATCTCCATCATCGTCCCTTTTCATACCTATATGATATTGGAGGTTCGTGTAGGTAAAATAATTATAGGCTGAAATTTCCCAGAGGGATGCACGCCGCACTTTCGAATCCTGGAGTGGACGGAGGAGCCCAAGACCCTGCGCTTCTTCAGCAGCAGGCTGGAAGGAGACAGGGGACTGGCAGGATAGGCTTGCGGCGAAATTTTTAGAGGACTTCGGCGACAGCCCGTAACTTCATTCCGACGACTTATGACTTTGCACGAGCACGAGGGAGGCCGAAGGGTCTCCCCTGTGTCTGCTCGGGGTGTCTTGCTACAGATTCCGTTCTTGAAGCCTTCCCAGAGCATTTTCGCCTTCTTTTCAATGATTTTGCATCTTCAAGAAGGAAGTGAATTTTCTCTCCCCCAGGGAATCTCGGTTGCCCCACTGTTGCGTTTAGAGTGTAAATCCAAGGTGTAAATCCAAGCGCCTAAAAATTTTTTCATCTTGACTTTTTAAAACATGGGATGTATTATGTCTGTAAATAATCAGATAAATACATTTATTTTTTTAGGGGTTCTGGATTCACAATCAAAACGCAATGTTAAGGAGGGATTTGTCAAAATGGACGAAAGAGAAAAAGTTGTATATTTGAAGGAGCGAGCTAAATTGCTTCGAAAAACGGCCCTTACCATGATTTATGAAGCTCAGTCGGGACATCCCGGGGGAGCTCTTTCGGCGGCGGATATTATTGCTGCGCTGTATTTTGACGAACTCAATATCAAACCTCAGGAGCCTCGGTGGCCTGAAAGGGATCGTTTTATCCTGTCAAAAGGGCATGTTTGTCCGGTGCTTTATGCTGCGTTGGGTATTTTGGGCTTTTTCCCCAAGGAACATTTGCACACGCTTCGGAAGGATGGTTCTATTTTGCAGGGACACCCGTGCATGAAGAAATGTCCTGGGATAGATATTTCTACGGGTTCCTTGGGGCAAGGTGCTTCCTGCGGAGTTGGTATGGCGTTGGCGGGGAAGCGGGATGAAAAAAAATATCGTGTTTTTGTCATGGTTGGCGACGGAGAGATGAATGAGGGGGAAATTTGGGAGGCGATTATGAGCGCTTATCGGTATAAGCTGGATAATTTCATCCTCATTGCGGACAATAATCGTCTTCAGTTGGACGGGCCATGCAACGATATCCTTCCTAACATCGACTTGACCAAAAAGCTGCAGGCATTTGGTTTTGAAAGTTACGAGATAGACGGACACAATATGGGGGAGATCCTCTGCACGTTTGAAAAGATCAGAAGCAGCTGCAGCACTTTGCCCAAGTTTATCAACGCTCATACGATCAAGGGCAAGGGGGTGGATTTTATGGAGGATCAATTGGATTGGCACGGTATGGCCCCTAACGCCGAGCAATATGAAAATGCTATGGCTCAACTTGAAAGGGGTGGGGCATGATGTCTCCGGAAAAGAAAGTTTTTAAGGCGACGCGGGAGGCCTTTGGGGAAGAAATACTGGAATTGGGGAAGAAGAATAAGAATGTCTACGTTATAGATGCAGATATTGGGAAATCGTGTAAAACTGGGGCCTTTAGGAAAGCCCTTCCGGAGCAGTATGTCAATGTGGGCATTGCCGAGCAGAATGCGGCGGGGATCGCCGCGGGGTTGGCTACGACAGGGAAAATCCCCTTTGTGGTTACTTACGCTGTTTTCGGCTCTTTGCGAATGTGCGAGCAGGTCCGTCAGGAGATCTGTTATCCGGGTCTCAATGTAAAACTGGCATGTTCTCATGGAGGGCTTACCCCGGCCAACGACGGGGCAAGCCACCAAAGTATCGAGGATATGGGCGTTCTACGGACCTTACCGAACATGACCGTTATTATGCCGGCAGATTACCACTCGACGAAGAAACTTCTAAGACGGGCGTTGGAGAAAGAGGGCCCTGTATATTTGCGTTTCACTCGGGATGCTATTCCGATCATTTACGGTGAGGCACAGGATTTTGAGATCGGTAAGGCTGTCAAGATTCGAGAGGGTGGAGATGTTGCCATTATAGCGAACGGTGATACTGTGTGTCTTGCATTGCAGGCCGCGGACGACCTTGCTTCTGGAGGGGTTCGAGCGAGGGTTCTGGATATGCATACGATAAAGCCTCTTGATGTGGAGGCGGTAAGTGCTTGTGCCGAGGAGATCGGCAGGATCGTCACGGTGGAAGATCACAATATCATCAATGGTCTTGGGAGCGCTGTTTGTGAGGTTGTGGCGGAAAAAGGGCAGGGGCTTGTCAAACGCTTGGGGGTACAGGATTGCTACGGGCAGTCCGCGCCTTATAAAAGTTTGTTGGAAAAAAATGGAATTACGGTTGAGAATATTGTAAGCACCGCTAAAAAACTGCTTCAGGCAAAATGAAAGGGGGGCTTATGACTAAAGCGCTAACCATGTCAAGGTAGTAAGAGGAATAAAATTCGGCGCATCGGGTTTGGATGTTTCAAAGTGCTCTAAGTTAAATGGAGGTGTGTCTGTTGCTGGAGGGAAATAAGGGTTTTGTCGCTATATGTATCCTGTCTTGTGTGATCTTGGGCTTCTCATCTTTTGCTGATGCAGCACAATTTACACTGAAGCTCGGACACGGAGCTGCTCCAGATAATCCAAGACACTTAGTGGCGCTCGATTTTGCCAAAGATGTGGAGCAGAAGACAGGTGGAGCTGTGACAATTAAGGTGTTTCCAAGCGAATCTCTTGGAAGTGACCGCCAAATGCTGGAGTCTGTAGTTATGGGAGGACTGGATATGAGCGTCAACTCCCAAGGACCTGTTGCAGGATACAATCAAAAATTGAATGTTGTAGGGCTCCCTTTTCTTTTCTCTAATCCAGATCAGGTTTATAGGGTTCTCGATGGAGAGATAGGGGAGGAGATTTCTGAGGAGCTTGAATCCAAGGGTTTCAAAGTTTTGGCATATTGGGAGAATGGTTTTCGTCATATTACGAACAATGTGCAGCCTATCACTGTCCCTGAAGATTTAAAAGGGCTTAAAATCCGAACTCCCGAGGATAATATGACACTTGCTATTTTTAAAGCGCTTGGGGCAAATCCGGCACCTTTTGCATTTGGAGAGCTTTACATGGCGCTCAAGCAAGGGCAGTTTGATGGGCAGGAAAACCCTATTACCAATATTTATTATTCAAAAATCTACGAGGTACAAAAATATCTCTCTCTTTCAAACCACAAGTATGAGACGTGTCCGTTGGTTATCTCTATGGTGACCTGGAACAGATTGCCAAAAGAATTTAAAGAAATCATCAAATCTTCGGCCATGGAATTTGCTCAAAAACACCGCAAACTGAACACACAAACAAACAGTGAATTATTGGCCGAATTGGAAAAGAATGGAGTTATAGTTAACTCTGTGAATGTGGAAACGATGAGGAAGGCAACGCAATCCGTTTATACAGATTTTGAACCCGTTTTTGGTAATGACCTCATTCAAAAAGTGTTGAGTATGGTTGAAAAATAAGGTATTGGCTGATGTCCGGGCAAAGATTCCAGAAGGTAAAACTTTGCCCGGATAATAAATAAAGGTAGGCATAGATAACATGACTACATTTAAAAGAGTATGCGATTTTTTGTACGGGCTCAGTAGGGTGTGCTTGATTCTTATAGGAGGAGGGCTTGTCTTTATCATTTCTTTAGGAGTAGTAACACGATATGTTTTTAAAGCCCCTCTTGAGTGGGAATACGAACTAGCCATTATGCTCTTTGTCTGGGGTACTTTTTTGGGGGCGGCAACTGCTTTTCGCGATGGACATCATATTTCCTTCAATATCTTGCTGGAGCATTTACCCCAAAAAGCCAGGTATGTTGTTTTGTCTTTTAAGAATTTTGTTGAAGCCATAATCTTGTTGTCGGGAATCTTTGGAGGTATTTATGTTGTAAGAACCACAGTTAATGTCATGTTTCAAACTCTGCCTCTCAATCTTGCATTTACCTATGCGGCTCTTCCTGTTGGATTTGCGTTGATGTTTGTTTTTTTATTAGAAAAAACTATATATAAACGTAATTTAGAATATTAGGGGGGTACGAGGATGTCCATATTGATTTCGCTGTCGGTTTTCCTTGTACTGCTTATTTTTTCTGTTCCTATAGTGTTTTCTTTGCTATCAGCTATGTTGTTGGATTTTTTCCTTAATTTTGACATGCCCCTCGGTGTTATTTTTCATCGGGTGAGCAGTGGGCTGGATAGTTTTATTCTTTTATCAATACCTTTTTTTATCTTTGCTGGAAATATCATGAATACATCAGGAATAACGCGTAAAATTTTTAAGTTTGCAAATACCTTAGTGGGAGGTATCCCAGGCGGACTTGCTCACGCCAATATCGTTGCCAGTATAATTTTCGCAGGAATGTCTGGTTCTGCCGTCGCGGACGCAGGCGGCCTAGGAGCCATTGAAATGAGAGCCATGAACGAAGAGGGATATGCCCCGGCGTTTTCTGCTGCAGTAACGGCAGCGTCATCCACAATTGGCCCCATAATACCCCCAAGCGTTCCTATGGTGGTTTATGCTGTTATGAGTGGGCAATCTACTGGCAGGTTATTTGCGGGAGGTTTCTTACCTGGTTTGCTCATGGGGGGATTTATGATGATATTAGTCTATTGTATGGCTTTGAAACGAGGGTATCCCAGGGAAAAATCTACTTGGAAAGAAGTTTTTTACGCTTTTAAGAAGGCGTTTTTGCCCCTTATGACTCCTGTTATTATGATAGGAGGAATTCTAAGTGGTGTCTTTACTCCTACGGAGGGAGCTGTTGTTGCCGTCGTGTATTCCCTCTTTATTGGAGTTGTTGTCTATAGAGAAATCAAGGTTAGGGATCTCCCACAAATGTTGTATCGAAGCTTGCAAGATACGGCTGTAATAACTCTAATTATTGGGGCAGCCGCTGGTTTTGCTTGGCTTATCTGTATTCAAGGGATACCCTCTAGATTGGCCAGCTTGCTGGGCGAAATGAACATCTCAGCATCTTTATTCCTGCTCATTTTTAACGTGTTTTTCCTTGTAATAGGGATGTTTATGGAGGCTTTATCGATTATCGTAATCGTCGTTCCGGTTTTAATTCCTGTCATGAATGCCTTGCAACTTGACCCTGTACATATGGGGGTCGTGTTGGTTCTTAATCTTATGATAGGTTTGGTGACTCCTCCTATAGGGATGTCTCTGTTTGTCACCAGCAAGGTTGGCTCTGTCAGACTTGAAACGCTCTGTCATACTATAATCCCTTTCATCATTCCCTTGGTTTTGGTCCTGTTTTTGGTTACCTATTGTCCTGTTTTAGTTACTTTTCTTCCAAGCATTCTTAACCAATAGACTCTATAATCTTAGGAGGACCTAATTATGCTGTTTGCTTTGAATGGTAAAGTAGCGGTGGTGACGGGGGCCGGTTCCCTGCGCGGCATCGGGCGTTCGATCGCGATTGCGCTTGCGACACAGGGGGCAAAGGTCGCTATTTGTGACATCAACGAAGAGGGGCTGCTCAAGGTAGCCGAGGAGATAAAGCAAAGGACATCCGAGGTTATGACCGTAACAATGAGTGTCACGGATGGAACCTCTATCCGGGAGGGATTTGCGTCTGTGGTTGACAAATGGGGAAAAATCGATATCTTGGTCAATAACGCGGGAATCACTCAGCCCGTGACGGTTGCGGAGATGTCCGAAACGGATTTTGAAAGGATCCTGGACGTTAATCTGAAGGGAACCTATTTGTGTTGTAAGGCAGTTGCCCCCTATATGCTGGAGAAAAAGTACGGCCGTATAATAAATATGAGTTCCGTATCCGCCAAGAGAGGGGGAGGAGTGTTTGGGGGCGCGCATTATTCTGCCGCTAAGGCAGGTATTCTCGGTTTTTCCAAGGCCTTTGCCCGAGAAGTCTCTCCACATGGCATTACTGTGAACAGTATCGCACCCGGGTTGGTTGCAACGGATATCCGTGGGGGACTTGAGTCTGAAGAAGAACAAAAAAGGATGACGAGGGATATTCCCTGTCGTCGAATGGGATTGCCCGAGGAAGTCGCGGCGGCGGTTTGTTTCCTTGCTTCGGACGAAGCGGGGTACATCACGGGAGAGGAAATAGATGTCAACGGCGGTTCTCACATGGATTAGGCTCTGGTGCCCTCCTTGATCCCAGGAGGCGAAGTACCGTTTTCTCGATCCCCCCTCGTATTGGCTTGGATATATTTCGAGTGAAATGCGAGGGGGAAATTTTTATTTTATAAATAATGGGAGTTCCTATAAAAATGATGGATCTGAGGCCTATTTATTCAAAATCCATTACAAACGAGATCGTTAAGCGCATCTCCGAGGCCCTCCAGCAGGGGGAGTTTAAACCTGGGGATAAGCTGCCGACGGAAACTGAATTTTGTCAGAAGTTTGGTGTCGGGCGTAATTCAGTTCGGGAAGCCATAAAGATGCTTGCGGCAATAGGCGTAGTTGAGGTATTCCGAGGAGACGGCACATATGTCGCCACAAAGGTCTCTCCGGAGATCTTCAATCCTTTGATTTTCAGTTTGATCCTTGAACCAAGGAATGCAAAGGACCTATATGAACTGCGCAGCATGTTTGAGAGTATGGTCGTGCTGCTTGCCATGCGCAAAGCTACGGAAAGGGATTTTGAGGACATTCGCCAGTCGCTGGTCCTCTCCAAAAATCTTTACGCAAGTATGCAGCAAACGGGATTCGATGCGGTAAATGAGGAAAAAATAAATAGATTAGTTGAGTTGGATAACGAATTTCATGAAAAGATCCTTAACGCCACCTATAATCCTTTTATAATCAGGATCGGCAAGGTAATTCTGGGACTCTTCACCAAATATATTCGCATGTCTTTGCTGCAAAAGGACGGGATCCCCAGAAGTCTGGAAAATCACAGCGAGATATTGCAGACGATTAAGGAGCGGGATACGCATAATGTTTTTGGGCTGATAGAGAGGACCTTAAATGAATGGAGGCAGGAGGTGGAGCGCACTTTATCGGAGGAATATACGACGCCCCGCAATTGAGTTGAGGAAACAAACATTGGGAGAGCCCACTACATTTGATAAAATTGCATTCACTGTAAACTGTGGAAAACAGGGAGGAACATCATGGGCAAGAAGATGAAGAACATCGGCATCATCACGTCGGGCGGGGACTGCGGCGGACTGAACGCCGTCGTCCGCGGCGCGGCCAAGACCGCGATGGCGCGCGGCATCGGAACGTACATCATCCCCAATGGGTACGCGGGGCTCTACAACCTGGTGGACTTCGAACGGCTGGTCTTCCTCGACGAGGAGCGCACGGACCACGTCAACTCCGCCTTCGCGGGGAGCGACGCCGGTCACAGCCGGGTGAAGATCTCGAAGATCCCCGACCCCGACAAGTACGACCGCATCCTGCTGGGACTGCGGAAGTTCAACCTCGACGGCCTCCTCATTTCGGGCGGGGACGACACGGGGAGTGTCGTGGTGGACCTCGCACAGAACGGCATCGCCTGCGTCCACGCGCCCAAGACGATGGACCTGGACCTCCAGACCTACTCGGTGGGCGGGGACTCCGCCATCAACAAGATATCGCGCATCGTCGAGGACCTCAAGACCACGGGCAAGACTCACAACCGCGTGATGATCGTCGAGGTCTTCGGCCGCTACGCCGGACATACGGCCTTCCGCGGGGGCGTGGCTGCGGATGCGGATTGCATCCTGATCCCCGAGATCACGGTGGACTTCGACGCGGTGTACGAGCACGTGAAACATTATTACATGCGGCGCATTTTGAACTCGGACGTGCACTCGGGGACCTACGTCATGGTCGTGGCCGAGGGCGTGAAGGGGGAGGACGGCAAGGTGTTCTCGGACAGCGGGGACAGCACGGACTCCTTTGGGCACGTCCGCCTGGCCGGCGCGGGACGCTACATCCGCACCCGTCTCGAGGCCATGATGCGGAAGGACCCCGCAATCCGCCAGTTCATGAAGGTCTCGGGCATGTTCGTGCCGGGCGTCTTCGAGATCCCCGAGGTGCGCGAGGTCATCCCCGGCCATATCGTCCGCAGCGGGGCCACCTCCGCCTACGACGTCAACTTCGGCAAGGAAATAGGCTCGGCCGGGGTCATCCTCCTGGACGAGGGCTTCAGCGGGGTGACGGTCGTCGAGGTCCACAACGGACACATCCGCTACGTGCCCACGGAACGGGCGATTGAGCAGCGGTTCGTCAACCTGGATGCGGTGACCTTCTACGAACAGATGGACGTCTGCTTCGGCCGCAGGCCCCAGACCTACGTTCCAGTGATCGAGGAACAGACGGGGCCCGTCGAGCGGTTCATGTAAAAACGGCGGAGGTCGGAGTATGGCGGCTGGAAAGGTCTGGAAATTGGCTTTGGCGGGCTTCGGCTCGGTGGGGCGGGGCCTTGTCGAGCTCCTGCACGAGAACCGCGGGAGGCTGGAGGAGCGCTGCGGGTTTCGGGCCCAGGTCTGCCTGATTGCCTCGCGCTCGCATGGAACGGCGCTCATGCCCGACGGACTGTCCCTCGGGGAGGTCCTGCGAACCTTCGCGGAAACTGGACGGCTGGGGACGGCCTGTAAAGCTGAGGATACTCGGGCCACCTTCGAGGAGCTTCTTGCCCGATCGGGCGCCGAGGTGCTGATCGAGGCCACGCCCACGAACCTCGATGGCGGGGAGCCGGGGTTGTCCCACGTCCGGTGTGCGCTGGAGCGCGGCCTGCACGTCGTGACCTCCAACAAGGCTCCGATCGCCCTGGCCTACGACGAGCTGGAACGCTTGGCGAGAGAGAGGGGAGTGCGGCTGCTCTTCGAGGGAACGGTGCAGGGCGGTACGCCGCTCCTCGCGATGGCCCGTGAGGGGCTTGCCGGCTGTGCCATCGAGGGGGTCCAGGGTATTCTGAACGCCTCCACCAACTACGTCCTGACCGAGATGGAGAAGGGCAGGACCTACGAGGAGGCCTGCGCCGAAGCCCGTTCCGCCGGCGTGCTGGAGGCGGATCCGACCCTGGACGTCGAGGGGTGGGATGCGGCGGTCAAGCTGGTCATCCTCGCCCATGCCCTTTTCGGCACGAACATGCGCGTGGAGGACGTCGACAGGGAGGGAATAACCCGCGTGACTCCCAAGATGATCCGCGACGCGAAGGAGCGAGGAGAGCGGATCAAGCTCCTGGCCGAATTGAAGCGGGAGGGGAGCGCCCTGAGGGCCTCCGTTCGGCCGATGTCGCTTCCCCTGTCCAACCCCATCGCCGCCCTCGACGGGACGGAGAACATCGTCACGCTCTATGCCGACCCCCTGGGACCGGTCACGCTCCGCGGGAGCGGGGGAGGCGGGCGTGAGACCGCACAGGGCATCCTCGCCGACCTGCTCTCCATCGTGCGCTACGCGCAGAGCGAAACGCGCGAAACGGGGGGATAAAAAAAGTGGAAATGGGAACGGGGGGGCCATGGAACGTGTGAGCGTCAGTTTTCCGATGTTCCTAAACTAGGAGGATGCGGCCCCAAATGGCCGCATCCTCCTACCGCAATGCTTCGATCATTTCAAGGGAAAGTTCGGTCGCCTGGGCGATCTGTTCCGGAGTGAAACCCAACTTCAACATCCGCCGTGCAATGGATGCGATGCCTTCATTTCGCCCCAAAGCGATGCCTTCATTTCGCCCCAAAGCGATGCCCTCGTTTCGCCCCAAAGCGATGCCCTCGTTTCGCCCCAAAGCGATACCCTCGTTTCGCCCCAAAGCGATGCCCCTGGCCTCCACCTTGTCCAAAATGCTCAGCATGGTTACGCTCTCCCCCTTTCCTAACTGATTCTGTGCCTCCTCAAAACGGTTGTCGCGCGTCAGTGCCGAAAAAAGCTTCAGCAGTGCATCCACATGCTCAATGGTCCGACATGAGGGAATATAGTCCCGATTTCTCCTCATCTGTACGAAGTAGTCCGCCACAATCCTGAAATCGCTAGTGAACCGCTCAAGCAGATCGTCCGCCAGGAATGATATCTCGAAGAGATTGATCCTGTAGTCGTTCACGAACGGCCTCAATCTCTCAGAGACCGGGATCCTCTCATACAAAGACCGGGAAGCCGTCCAGGGTTCCTCACCAAAGTAAAGGACCAGCGTCACTACAGGATAGAGAACACCCTTCGCAGACAGCTGTCCACGATAATCCGCCCCGTCATAGCCCAGTATCCGAAGCGGCATGTCCCGGTCGATCCGGGTCTGGTTCTCGAATCCGATCAGAGAAACAACGATCCCTTCGGATACCCAAAGCTTGGAAACGTCGCGCTCCTGCTCCCGGAGTTTGCCGTCGGCCTTGTACAGGGTACGAGCCTTCGCATCCTGGAGATCGTCGGGACAGAGCTCTTTTTGCCCATTGAAGAGCAATACGTTCACGATATCGGCAAAAACGTCGTTGTAAGCCTCAAGGTATTTTTCCGTGATGTCCCGATCGGGCATGCATTTTTCCGCCTCTCCTGACTGAACTCATTATAGCAAAACCGAAACCGCTGGCCGCCTGTTAAAAAAGATCCGGTGGCTCGGTCACTCGTCCGCGCTCTCCTCCTCGTTTGCCAGGGGCTCGCCGACGGCCTCGCCCCTGCGGCAGATGCTCTTCATGTCACAGTACCGGCAGGAGGGCGAATCGTAGAAGGGCGCAAACCGCCCTTTCCTCAGCAACCGTGCCGCGCAGGCCATGGCGTAGCCGGCCTCCTCCCGGCGCTCGTCCAGGGTACGGCGGTTGTTCCTCGTCTCGCCGGCCAGGACCCCGGCATAAACGCCCTGGAGGGCCGCCGAGAAGGTCCCGGCGATCCCCCCATCCCGATGACCCAGGAAGTTGACCCCCGCAAGCGGCGCATCGGCCTCGCGAGGTCCGTACATCAGGGCATAGGCCGAGAGCTGGAGTCCGCGGATGAGCTTTGACGGCCCGCCCTCGTACCACGGATACCGCTCCAGGTCCTTCATCCCCTCCTCGTACCGCACGCTCCTTCCCGCCTTGTAGTCCGTGATGACGGCGTGGGCGCGTCCGCCCCCGTCCTCCAGGATCTCCACTCGGTCGCACCGCCCGGTGAAGCGGACCCCATCGACCTCCAGCGAAAGCTCGGCATCCTCCTCCAGGAGGACAGCCCTGTGGCGGAATCCGCTTTGCCACAGCCGCTCCAGGATATGCGCCTGGAGCGCCGCCAGCCTTCGTATCCGAAACCGCAGCACCTCCAGGGCACGCGCCAGGCGTCGGTCCCGGAGCAGCCTTTCGAATGCCCCGTAGTCCTCATCGGTCGAGGAGAGCGAGCGCCACTCCTCCTCCACAGCCTCCGGGAAGGGCTTGCCTCCACCGCCAAATCGCCTCCAGACCCGCTCCCAGAACTTATGTGTCAGCGAGCCCCATTCCGCCGCGGTGGCGAGCTCCAGGGACCTTTCCCTCAGCCCGGCCCTCCGCTGCAGCCAGTAGCGCAGAGGGCATTCGAGGAGTGTCTGGAGGTCGCTGACCGCGAGGGCAGGAGGGTTGTTCTGCGGCTCGATTCCTCCGTTTTCTCCGTTTCCTCCAACGGATACGGCAGGGTGCGGGGCGGTTACAAGGGGATCGGCATCGACCTCCGGAAAGATATGGCCGCTGTCGGGCAGGAGGATATCGACGCCGGCGGTTGGCAGTTCCTTCAGCGTCCATCCGTCTGTGTCTGCTTCCATGTCCGCATCCCTATCCACTTTGATGCCCACGTTCATGTCCGCCATGAAACGGTCCAGAAAGGGCGTGTCCGGCACTGGGCGTCCGTTTTCGTCCATATCGGCCCTGGAGAGGATGGTCAGGGACTCTCCCGTCCGGATCAGGCGACGGAAGAGGGCCTCCCTTTGAAGGTGCTTGTCCTGGACGGAGGGCAGCCAGGCCTCCGCCTCGGCAAGCCGCTCCCGTTCGGAGGGCCCCAGGAGCGGCGAGCCGGAAATGCGGCCCGGCCAGTTCCCCTGGGAGACGCCGAGCATGACCCAGATGGGATGGGAGGCCAGAACCGGAGGGGCCCCCAGGTAGAGCGTCAGCGCCCCCGATAGCGGGGGCTCCGGGCGGATACGGGTCTGGCGGCACCAGCTCAGAAGGAACTCCACCGCGTCGTCGCCCTTCAGGGGCGTCCTTCCGACAGGGCCGATGTCCGGCAGGAGCTCCCGGAGCGCCAGGTACTTCTCGTGCACGGACTCGATGGCGGAGGCGGTCGCGCGTATCGCGCCATCCAGCTCGGGGCAGTTCAGGGGCAGGGCCTTCATCCGGTCGAGCCAGAGCCCCTTTCGCGTCAGGAATCGATGGAAGGCCCCCATCAAGTCCGACGGGGTTCCTCCACGCTGCAGGGCCCTGCAGAGTCGCTCCGTCGCCGACAGGGCCGCGAGGGCGTGTCGAGGCACTCCGCCCCGCAGCCCCTCGAAGACCTCGCCCTTTGCCTCTCCCTCCACGATGAAAGCCCTCCACGACGCGAGGCCGCTCGGCCCGGCCCTCAGCGCCTCGGAGACGGAAAACGCGTCCCCGGCGAGACAGGGCTGGTCCAGAAACAGGGCCGTCTCGTAGGTCGGAAGCCCTTGGGTCCAGAGCGGCCATGCGGCGGACAGTGAGCGTCCCGGAAGGGTTTGATCGATCGACGGCCCCTCCGACTCGGCATAGGGAATGGAGTAGCGCCCTAGGGCCTCGGTCACGAGTTCCTCATCAGCAGAGGGCGACATCATTCCGACGGCCCCGAATCCGGGAAAATCCATCTCCTCGGCCAGGGGGCCCCTTCCGGCGCTCCAGAGGGCGAGCATACGCGCTACGGCCTCCGCCTCGAGCTCGCTCTCGCGGGCCCGTATCTGGAGGATGCGCCCCGGAACGCTTTGGGGGGATTCCTCCCAGACGAGCCCCTCCAGCTGATGCGCGGCATCGTGAAAATCGGAGAGCCCCGTCTCGGGCTTCAGCACGACGACCTCCCGGCAGAGGTCGTTCAGCTTCTTGATCAGGCGCACCTGGGCCTGGGTGAAGGAGAGGAAGCCCGTGAACACCATTGAGAGGTCCTCGCCCCACGGCAGGGGCTCGCGCGCCAGAAGTTCCAGCGTCATGGTGCAGACCTGGGCGCTGTCCATCAGTCCGTTGGCGGACAGATAATCCAGATACCTTCGATAGATTGCGGGGAGGACCCGCGCCGTGGGGTCGTCCTCCCGGAGGCCGACCTCCGTCTGCTCCGGCAGGACGGCCTCGTTGAGCAGCTCCCGTATGTCCTCCGAGAGGATGTCCAAAAACCCTGCGCGTCCCAGGCCCGGCCATAGGGTCAGCAGCTCGGGTTCCTCCTCCAGCAGGGCCCGGAGCAGGCGGCTCAGGATCAGACGGTGGTCGGGCGGCTCGATCGGGCGCAGGCGCCTGGCCTCGCAGAAGCCGCAGACGTTGTCATAGAGGTCCTGCCAATTCCACAGGATATCCTCCGGAGGTCCGTCAAGGCCGAATTCGTCCCGGCCCGCACGCTTCCTCCACCAGTTTCGATCCCGACGGGACGGGACAACAAAGCGGACGTCTTCCCCCAGGGGGAGGAAGCTTCGCATCGCCCCGTCGAGCTCGGAGACCCTGAGGTAGGGGATGATCCGCATCGTCCGCTCCGGTCAGGAGCCGCGTTTTCTCATCAGCCACAGGAGGAGCATGCTGAGGAGGATGGCGGACGAGAAGCCGACCCCGGCGCCGTAGAGCGCGAACAGGACGCCCTCCTCGCTCCAAGGGAGGAGCAGGCCGCGGATCAGGAGTGTCGGAAGCGCGACGGCCAGGGCGGCAGCCGTGAGAATCCGAAGCGTTTTTTGTGCGTTTTGCGGAGTCTGGGGTTTGCGACCGAACATGAAACCTCCCAATGGCCTTTGCGTCGCCGAGGACTATTTTTGTCGAAAACCATTTTTGCCGAGAACCATGAAATTTATAGCGGGATCCATGAAAAATTACAGCGAACTCCCAGGAAATTACAGCGAGCTTCTTGAGAGATTATAGCAGGAGAACCGTTCCCCTTCGCGTCATCCTTTTCCTCCCGGCAAATTGCCGAATTTCGCCTAGGCCCCAACCGCGGGCCATAGGATAGAATGAAGGCAAGTAAAAATGAGGGCGAGCTCCCCCGACGCGAGAGGATCGCGGAAAAGGGGGAGGACGTCG
>NZ_CAUUWA010000013.1 GCF_963548695.1 uncultured Fretibacterium sp. | reverse complement strand
CCCTCCTCGAACAGGAAAAAAGTCCCGAGGAAATTATACTATTCTCTCATCCTAACATCCCATCATCGCTGTCCGCCGGGGGCAGGATTCCGATTCTAAATCATTCGTATGCTGCGTTTAAGCAGACGACCAGCTCTCCGAAGACGCAGTCTTCGGATGCTGTGTCGGTACGGCAAGCCGTAAACCTTCGGTCCGCTTATGTCGAACGGCAACACCGTTGTTGCCGTTCGGCGCAGCAGACGACCGCTTATAGAAAAACTGTAACGCCTCACTGCGTCGAATCGAAGCCACGAGGATTCGCCTTGATGTAGGGGGAAGGCTTACCTTGCCTACTTAACGATTTAGAATCGGAATAAAGGGCAAAAAAACCAGGTAACAGACCTTAACAGGAAGGCCCTCCCGTTCGGTAGGGCCTTCCGCGTGGATAAGCCCGTGTGCTATCCCGCCTCCGTATGCTCCGCCTGCTCCCTGAAGGCGCCGTGTCCATGGGGGTACCTGCTTCTTACCCTTGCCTTCCCCATAATTTCGGAGTAAAATAAATAAGTTTTTACAGCCCTGCCTCTTTTGAAAGAGAAAAAATGAGAGAAAAGAGGCCATGAGACCATGGGGAGGAGGTGAAAGTCGTGCGGCATTACGAGATGCTGACCATCCTGAACGCCGAGGTTGAGGAGCCGAAGGAGGAGGTCGGGAAGATCGAGGAGGTCGTGCGCAGTCTGGGAGGGGAGATGACCCAGACGGATGTATGGGGTAAGAAAAAACTTGCCTATCCCATCCAGAAGAAGACCGAGGGGCTCTATGCGCTCTTCACTTTCGATCTGGAGCCCACTCAGACGTTCGAGCTCAAGCGCGTCCTGGGACTGCGCCCGAACGTCTATCGTCAGATGCTCATCCTTTTGGACGAATAGGGAGTGCGGAGCGATGGCCAGAGGATTCAATAAGGTCGTCCTGATGGGCAATCTGGCTCGGGACCCCGAGGTCCGATACACGGTGGATAAGCGTGCCTGGGCTCGTTTTACCGTTGCCGTCGGCTACACGTGGAAGAACAGGAACGGGGAGTATCAGGACGCCACGGACTTCATTCCCGTGGCCGCTTGGGGTCCCTTGGCGGAGCGGTGCGGGCGTTACCTGAAGAAGGGGAGCGGCGTCCTGGTGGAGGGCAAGCTGCGGGTCCGCAGCTACGAGGCCCGCGACGGGTCCGGCAAAAAATATTCCACGGAGGTAGAGGCCCTTGACGTCACCTTCGTTGGAGGTCGGAGAAGCTCCGATGAGGGGGCTTTTGCCCCACAGGGCCAGCGGCCCGAGTCCGGTTTTTCCGACGACGGGGATTTCGGCAAAAGCATAAACGAAAAGGGGTTCGGCGACGAATTTCCGACGGACTTTGCCGAGATGGAGAGGGACGACAAGGATACCGAGGCCGATATCCCATTCTAAAGGGTATGCTCGGCCCTTTTGTGACGAAGATTTGGGTGTGTCGGTCCGGCGGGGAAAGTCCCGCGGAGCCGGCACTTCAGAGGAGGTTTCAGGATGAACGGAGAAAATAAACCGGCCCCCGGCGCCGACAGGCCCCGTGGGGGGATGCGCAGGGGCGGCCCCCGGCGGCGTCCGAAGTTTTGTTTCTACTGTGTGGAGAAGCAGGAGAAGGTCGACTACAAGGACGTCGAAAAGCTGCGCAAGTACATCAGCGAGCGGGGCAAGATCATTCCCCGCCGCGTTACCGGAAATTGCGCCAGGCATCAGCGTCTTTTGACGGAGGCCATCAAAAGGGCACGTTATATGGCTTTGCTGCCCTATTCTCTGGACTGATCGTTTTTTCGGAGGGTCCCGCGTGTGTCGGGCTTTTCCCAGACATCGTCGGGGAACTTGATGCAAGCTCCGCGGAAAAACAGTCTCAAACGTCAAGGGAGAAGCCGGTCAGGGCCTCTCCCTTTTTTCTCGGATTCGGAGGGATTATGACAGAACCCGAAAAGTTTTGGGGAGCATCCCTGGCTCGGATGGTTTTATTCGTCGCCCTTACGCTGGCGCTCTTCTCGGTCGGCTTTTTCGTCCCCGTACTGGGGTTTGGGGGCTTCCTGGCGGTCCCTTTGCCCCTGGCCATCCTGGGGATGAGGGATGGGGGCCGCTGGCAGGCGGCGGGGGTTGCGCTTTCGGGGGGAGGGCTTGCTCTGCTGCTGGACCCCCTTTCGGCTCTGTATTACCTGATAGCTCAGGCGCCGCTTTCCTGTGCCCTCTCCTTCGTTTCAAGGGGACGGCGCAAGGGAGCCGAGGCCCTGAGCCTCTGTTCGGGGATATCGGTCGCCTCGAAACTGCTTCTGCTTGGCGTCTTCCTGGCCTTGACCGGGCACAATCCCCTGATACCGGACCCCGATCAGATACGCCTTCTTCTGACGCGCTTGTATTCCGAGCTCTCCCTGGATGGGGAGAGGGCCTGGGCGCTTCGTGAGGCTGTGGATGGGATGGCCGCGCTTTTTCCCTACATGCTGCCGTCCCTGGTCCTGGTCTCATCGCTCTTCGAGACGTTCGTCAACTACGGGCTCGGGGTGCTCTGCCAGAGGGGACGGGCGCAGAGCCTCCCTCCGCTTCCTCCGTTCTCGGACTGGCGCTTTTCCGGGACCCTGCTGCCCGCCATGTTTCTGGCGTTCCTCATGGGGTTTTTCGCCTCGGATTGGACGCCGGGCGCGATGTTTGCGATGAACCTGAAGATCGTGCTGAACGTCTTCTTCTTCGTCCAGGGATTGTCGCTGATCTGGTGGTGGTTTGTGCGCCGGCGCGTCGGCGTGTTCTGGCGCTGCCTCGCCCTGGCGGTTTTCGCTCTTCCCGTGTGCTGGTTTTGGTTTGTCCTGCTCGGGGTGGGGGATATGATCTTCGACCTGAGGCGTCGCGGAGGCGGTGCGAAGGGATAAAGGCCGGTCGGGAAAGTGCGGGCCGATAGGCCCGCGGGGAACGTGTGCGCTGGCGAATACTTGAATGGGTACTTGAAAGCTGAGAATGGGTGCCCGAAAATTCGATTCGAAGGGAGAGGTGCGTCCGATGCAGGTTATCTTGAAGGCGGATGTGAACAAAGTGGGCCGTGCAGGCGAGCTTTTGACCGTGAGCGACGGATATGCCCGGAACTTTCTGCTGCCCCGCGGCCTTGCCGACGAGGCCACGGCCGGGAAGATTGCGGACCTCAAGGAGCGACAGAAGCATCAGAGGGCAAAGGAGGACAAGCTGCGTCAGGAGGCCGAGGCGGCCCGCCAGACGCTCCAGGGCAGGACCGTCCGCATCGAGGCGACGGCGGGGGAGAACGGGAAGCTCTTCGGCAGCATCACGGCGGCGCAAATAGCCGAGGCCCTGGAGGCCCAGCATGGCGTCGCGGTGGACAAGCGCGACATAAAGATGGCTGAGCCCGTCAAGCAGTCGGGAACCCACCCCTTTACCTTGAAGCTGTACTCCGGTGTGGCTGCGGAGATGGTGCTGTCCGTGACGGTTCGGGGCGCCTGACCGGTCTTCCATTTGTCCGTGCAGCCTTTGTCCATGCAGATCTATGACCGTGTGCCCCCACAGAACCTGGGGGCCGAGCGCGCCGTCCTGGGTGCCTGCCTCCTGGAGCAGGAGGCCCTGGGGATCGCTCTGGAGACCCTGAGTGCGGACGATTTCTACGACCTGAACCACAGGACGGCCTTCGGGGTGATGAGCGACATGTATGCCGCAAATCGCCCGGTCGACCTCGTGACCTTCGGGGAGGAGCTGCTCAAGAGGGGGGCCTTCGAGAAGCTCGGGGGGCAGCCTTTTTTCGCCTCCCTCGTGGCGGAGGTCCCCACGACGGCCAATGTCGGGTATCACTCCGACATCGTCCGGGAGAAATCGATCCGGAGGCGCCTGATCGATGCGGGGAGCCGGATCGTCAGCCTGGGCTATTCGAGCGACCTCGAGAGCGCCATGATCATGGATGAGGCGGAGCGCGCCGTGTTCGAGGTCTCCCAGAACAACAACCGCGTCGATTTCCGCCCCGTCCGCGATATCCTGGGCGGGACCTTCCGGAAGATCGAACAGCGGTACCAGCAGAGCGGCTCCGACGTCAGCGGGTTCGAGTCGAGCTTTACGGACCTGGACCGCCTGACCGGCGGGTTCCAGCCCGGGAGCCTGAACATCGTCGCCGCCCGCCCCTCCATGGGAAAGACGGCGTTTGCGCTGAACATCGCTCAGTTCGGCGGCGGGGGGCGCAACGCCGCCGTGCTGATCTTCAGCCTGGAGATGTCGGCGGAGCAGCTGGTGCAGCGCATGCTGGGTTCGCAGGCTCAGGTGGACATCCAGGCCATGAACACGGGGACCATGGGCAAGAGCGATTGGGACGAGCTGCAGAACGCGGCCGGGATCCTGACCCGGCGCCCCATCTTCATCGACGACAGCTCCATGCTGACGACGATGGATTTCCGCGCCCGGTGCAGACGCTTCAAGGCGCGCCACGAGAACCTCGGGCTGATCGTCGTGGATTATCTCCAGCTCATGAGCTTCGGCGGGCGCTCCCTGGACAACCGGCAGCAGGAGGTCGCGGAGATATCTCGGATGCTCAAGGGCGTTGCCCGCGAGCTGGACTGCCCCGTACTCGCGCTCTCGCAGCTCTCGCGCGAGACGGAGAAGCGCCCCGACAAAAAGCCCATGCTGTCGGACCTTCGGGATTCCGGCGCCATCGAGCAGGACGCGGACACCGTCATGTTCCTCTACAGGCCGGACTACTACGAGGAGTCCAAGCCCGATGTGGACAGCGAGGCCTCCCTGAGCCTCGCGAAGAACCGCAACGGCCCCACGGACATCGTTCACCTCATCTTCAGGCGGCAAATAACGCGCTTTTTCAACGCGATGGCGTCCTGAGGACGTGTGGACTTGGAAATGGATGATGGACTTGGAAATGATGAAGTTGGAAATGATGAATTGGAGAGGCGGATGCACGGCCGCCGACGAGTCGGGATGATTTTGGAGGAATGTTTGAACGTTATGAGTGATTTGTTGAAGGACAATGGGGACGGGAAAGGGCTGGAGAGGGACGAGTACCGGGAGCTGGAGGTCTATGGCCGGGAGGACGCCGGGACGGCCGAGGAGGGGTTCGGCGCCTACGGATTGAGGGACGAGCTTGCCCGTGCCCTGGAGAAGAAGGGGTTCGAGGCGCCCACCCCCGTGCAGTGCCGGGTTCTGGAATCCGACTGGCGGGGACGGGACCTCATCGTGAGGGCCCGGACGGGTTCGGGGAAAACCCTGGCCTTTCTCCTGCCCCTCCTGCAGGATATGCGCGTCTCGGAGCGATCGCCGCATCTTCTGGTGCTGGCCCCGACCCGGGAGCTGGCCCAGCAGACCGCCCGGGAGGCGGAGTGGCTGGTGCGCTACCTCGACGTCTCGGTGGTGTCCCTCGTCGGAGGGCTCGAGATGTCGCCTCAGCTCAGGGCCCTCCGGGAGGGGGCGGCGATCGTCGTGGGGACACCGGGCCGGACGCGGGACCACATCGAGCGCGGCAGCCTGAGGGCCGAGGGCATTCGCTGCGTCGTCCTGGACGAGGGCGACCAGATGTTGGACATGGGGTTCCGCGAGGAGCTGGAGGCCATCCTGGACGCGCTGCCGGAGGATCGCCGCACGTGGCTCTTCTCGGCGACGATGCCCCCCGAGGTGCGCGCGTTGGCGGACCGCTACCTCGACGCGCCCCTGACCCTGACCCTGACGGAGGAGGGGGAGCAGCACGAGGACATCCTCCATCGGGTCTACATGGTCCCCTCGCGCCGCCGTTTCGAGGGGCTGGTGAACATCCTGCTCTGGGAACATCCCCGGCGCAGCCTGATCTTCTGCCATACCCGCATGGAGTCCATCGAGGTCGCCCAGCGGCTGCAGGACGAGGGGTTCAACGCGGCGGCCCTGCACGGGGACATGACGCAGCGCGAGCGCAACGCCGTGCTGGCCTCCTTCAAGTCGGGCTCCATGCCCTGCTTGGTTGCGACGAACGTCGCCGCCCGCGGTCTGGATGTGGAGGGGGTGACCCACGTCATCCAGCTGGGGCTGCCCGACGACCGCGAGACCTTCGTGCATCGAAGCGGCCGAACCGGAAGGGCCGGAAACGAGGGGACGAACCTGATCCTGCTCTCGCCGGTCGAGGCGGGGCGCTTCCGCGCCATGCTGCGGACGACGCAGATGAAGGTCGAGTGGCAGGACGTTCCGGGCCTGGACCGCATCCATACGGTCCAGCGCGAGGTGGCCGAGGAGAAACTGCTCTCCGCGCCGCTCGAGACGGAGTATTCGAGTTATTTGAGCTGGGCGGAGGACCTGCTGGAGAGGGCCGAGCCCAAGGTCCTGGTCGCGAAGCTGCTGAGCTCCCTCAACTCCCGGACGGCCAAGGGCTACAACCTCGGCGCGGACCTCGAGCGCGAGCGTGAGCGCCGCAGCCGGGGCACGGGCCGGGGCGAATACGCTGCGGGGGCGCCGCGGCGCTCCGGCTCCCGTCCCAGGGGCACGATGACGCGCCTGCGCAGCAGCCAGGGCGGGGCCCGGGATGTGGGGCGCGTTCTGAACGCGATTTGTACGGCCCTCAAGGTGGAGCGGTGCGAGGTCGGCGCTATCCGCCTGAAGGACGATCACGTCATGGTCGAGCTGCTGCCTCTGGCCCTCTCCCGGCTGGAGCAGGGGCGTGCCGGGCTGGCCCGATGGGGCCTCTACCCGGAGGACGAGCCCCGGGGCCGCAGGGGGGCGGATGCTGCTCCGAGATCGCGCTACGGCCGTGGGGGAAGGGATTGAGCGGCCCCGACCCCGTGGTCAGCGCAGCAGGAGGTCCGCCTTGCGCTTCCTTCCGGGGGTGACGACCGAGACGTTCGTGTAGGCGCTGCGTCCCTCCTCGTCGACGGCCCCCACGACGTGTCGGCCGTCGGAGACGCGGTGAAAGAAGGTCTCGTTGGGCAGGGCCGAACCGATGTACGTCCCGTCCAGGTACCACCATACCCTTCCGACGGCGCCCTCCGCTCTCATCGGGATCCTCTGCCGCAGGTCCAGCGGGGCGGAGGTGTAGACGGCCTCCGCGATGGGGGATGTGATGGAGAGCATGGCGCGCCTTTGAATCTGCTCCTGCGGCGTCTCCCTCGAGGAGAACTCGGCGGGCAGCATCAGCGTCGGCTGTCCCCGCCGGATGACGTGGAGGCTGCAGGGCATCGTCTGAGTGACCCCCTCGATCGACCAGTCCAGCCGGGTTGACGTGCAGGCCGCGGTGGGCGGTTGGCCGGAGAGCGCGCATACGGTGCGCAGGACGAGCCCGGCCGGTTTGCCGTACCAGGACGACCTTGGCGAGATCGTTCGGAGAAGTTTGACGGCGACGGGAGCGGCGGCCTTGGCGCCCACCAGCCCCGGCCAGGGGTCCCCCTCGGGGTTGCCGACCCACACGACAGCCGTGTAGTCTGGGGTCCAGGCCGCGCTCCACGCGTCCCGAAGCCCATAGGAGGTGCCCGTCTTCAGGGCGACGTGCCAGTACTGCCCCAGGGTTTCCCGCGAGAACGTCGTCAGCCGGCTCCGGTTGTCGAGGATGTCGCTGACGATCCAGCAGGCGGCCTCCGAGGCTATTCGGGTCCCCTCCATTCGGGGCCCCTTCGTGGAGAGCGTCGAGGGGGTGAGGCTCAGGGGGCGGTGGCGTCCCAGCGACGCCAGGGCCGTGTAGGCCTCGAGGGCTTCCATGACGGTGACCTCGCAGCCGCCCAGGATGAGGGAATCGCCGTAGTGTGTGGCCGGTTGCGTGAGATGGGCCAGGCCGCACTCCCGCATCAGCTGCAGTACCCGATCGGGCCCCGCCAGGCGCAGGACGCGCACCGCCGGGGCGTTCAGGGACTCGGCAAGGGCGACCCGGGTACTGACGGCCCCGCGGTAGCTCAGGTCGAAGTTGCGTGGGGCCCGCCCCGAGAAGGCCATGGAGGAGTCCGCCAGAAGGGTGGAAGCGGTCAGAGACCCCCGATCGATGGCGGAGAGATAGGCAAAGGGCTTCAGGAGGGAGCCCGGCGAACGGGGAGCCCGTCCGCAGTCCACCCAGGCGTTGCGGCTCCCGTCCCCGAACCGCGCGTTGCCCACCCACCCGACGAGCCGGGCCGTCCGGTTGTCCACTATTCCCGCGGACAGGGTGATCTCGCGGGGCAGGTCCGAAAGGGATTGACGGAGCAGGGACTCCAGCTTCGTCTGGATCTCCAGGTCCAGGGTGGTATCGATCCTGCCGTCGCCGTTTTTCACTGCTTCGTCCTCCAGAACGAGCTCCGCGAAGTGGAAGGCGCGCAGGGGGGGGGCGCAGCGGCGATGGGGCAGGTCCTCCAGGAGCGCCCTTCGAGCCGTGTCCGAGGTGAGGACGCCCCGATCCCTCAGGAATCGGATGACGGTGTCCCGGCGGCGCCGCGCCGCCTCGGGCCGGAGGTCGGGGCGATACAGGGTGGGGCCCTTCAGCATCCCGATAATCAGACAGGCCTCCCCCGGGGAGAGCTTGAGGGCCGGTTTGCCGAAATAGAGCAGGGACGCGGCCTGCACGCCCCGGATGTTGCCGCCGAAGGGCGCGTGATTGAGATAGTTCTCCAAGATCTTTTCCTTCGTCATCACCCGTTCCAGCTTCATGGCCTGAATGAACTCCCGGACCTTGGTTCCCAGGCTGCGGGCCCTCCGCACCGGGACCGACGGTCCACGTTCGGATGGCTCCCTCTCAGATATGGAGAGGCGTATGAGCTGGCTGGTTATGGTGGAGGCTCCGGAGACGACGCGCCGGGCGGCGATGTTCTGGGCTGTGGCCCTCAGGAGCGCCAGCGGGTCGATGCCGGGATGGCGGTAGAACCGGCCGTCCTCGACGCCGATGGCAACCAGAGGCAGCCATTTCCCCATCTCGGAGAGCGGGATGGGGATCTGCCACTCCGAGTTCGAGGAGAGCCGGAGGTGGAAAAGGCGTCCCCGGGCGTCGTAGAGGGCGGGGGACGCCTCGATGCGGGTCACCTGCCCCACATCGAGGGGGATGAGGAGATACAGAAGGGTGAACGCCGCGATCCCCGAGAGAACCGCCGCCAAAAGAAAGAACAGGCACGCGCGAAGGCGTCCTCGTGCACGGATGGAATTTTTGACCTGCATCGGATCCCTCTTCGATTTTTAAGGCTTTTTAAGGTAGGTTCATGGGATAAGATAAGTACATTGGATTTGCCCCTTCATCATTTCTTTTCAATGTGTTTTCTTTTTAACGCGGTTTTTTGGCGGTCCCCTGGGCGTTGACCGAGGCGATGTCGCGGGTGAAGTAGGCGATGTTGTGGCTGTGGTCGCCGATGCGCTCGAGGTTGCTCAGGATGTCGATGAAGTGGACGCCCTTCTCGGGATTGCATTCCCCCCGGTTCAATCGGTCGATGTGGTTTCTGCGGTACCGTTTTTCCTGGCTGTCGATGCGGTCCTCGAGGTCGTGGATGACGTAGTCCGCCTTGGCCGTGTCCTCGGTCCTGAGGGATAAAAGGGCGCAGGAGACGGCCTGCTCGGCCGTGTCGAACATGTCCCAGAACTCCTGGGTGGCCTGTTCGGAAAAATGGGAGCCGTCGTCGAAGCGTATCGCACTCAGCTCTATGAGGTTCTCGAGATGGTCCCCCACCCGTTCGAGGTCGCCCGAGGCGTTGACGTAGCAGCCGAGGACCGTGGAGACCTCCCCGGAGAGCCCCCGCTGCCAGATCTCCGAGGCGTAGGAGGAGATGGCCTTGTTGATCTCGTTGACGCTCTTCTCCTGATCCGCGAACTGCGGCATCAGGGGTTCGATGTCCCGCTCCGTGTAGGCTTGGCGGACGATGCGGAGCATGTTCTGGACGATATCGCCCATATGCATCAGCTCGTCCTTGGCGGCCTCGACGGCCGCCGCCGGAGAGGCGTCGAGGAGCTTCTTGTCCAGATAGAACACCCTTGAGGCCGACGCGGGCTCCGTGATGGGCAGGATCGCCTGGACCAGCCGGGCGAATTGGGAGGCGAAGGGAATGAAGAGGATGGTGTTGACGACGTTGAATATCGTGTGGGCGTTGGCGAGCTGGCGCCCGACGTCCGAGGCCGTTTGGACGACCACGAATTTGTAGAAGGGGAGGAAGGAGAGGAAGATGGCGACGCCGAGAAGGTTGAAGAGCACGTGGGCGGCGGCGGCCTGTTTTGCGTAGCGGTTGGTCCCGAGGGCGGCCAGCACGGCCGTGATGGTGGTGCCGATATTGTCCCCCAGGATGATGGGGATGGCCGCGTCTATTCCCAGAAGCCCCTGCGAGGCCATGGCGATCGTGAGCCCGATAGTGGCGGCGCTGGATTGCACGATCATGGTCAGGATCATGCCGGCCACAACCCCGTAGAGCGGGTTGGAGCTGAGAAAGAGCAGCAGTTCCCCGTGGGAGGCCATGAAGCGGGTGGCGCCCTCCATGGTCTGCATCCCCAGGAAGAGGAGCCCGAAGCCGACGACCCCGTTCCCGAAGTAGCGCTGCTTTTTCGACCTGCCGAAGAGGGCCAGGGCGACCCCCAGGGCGATGAAGGGGAGGGCGAGGTCGTTGATCTTGAAGGCGATGATCTGGGCCGTCACGGTTGTGCCGATGTTCGCCCCCATGATGATGCCGATGGCCTGCTTCAGGGTCATCAGCCCGGCATTGACGAAGCTGACGGTCATCACGGTCGTTCCGCTGCTGCTCTGGATGAGGACCGTGACGAGAACCCCCACGAAGACGCCGCGGAGCGGCGTCTTCGTCAGCGTCCCGATCAGGTGGCGCATACGGTCCCCCGCTATGAACTGCAGGGCCTCGCTCATCAGCTTGATTCCGTAGAGAAAAAGGCCTACGCCGCCGGCTGCGTGAAGCAATACGGATGAGTCCACGAATGATTTACCCCCAAATCGATGTCGTCCCCTGCCCGGGAATACGTTCCAGCAAAAATCTCCCCCATATCTCTTCTCTTTAATTCAGAAGTATAACATTCTTTGAGGCCGGATGTCCCGTCCCCAGGCCCCGTGCCGGTTCCCGCGTCGGGAGAAGGCTGCCATGGACCTCAGGGGCAAAAGGACCTAAGCCCACGCTTTTTGAGCCTTAAGTCCCTTCAGTTATTTTACGCAAGTGATATTGTGGGGTAAAATGTCATAAAGTGGAGGTAAGTAGGAAGAAGTGGGAAAAGGGGAGCGGCGGTGAGATGCCTTCATGTTGATGGGGACCTTTGAGCATCGTCTGGACACGAAGGCTCGCCTGGTCCTTCCGGCGAAGTTCCGGGAGAGGCTGGGCGATACCCTCGTCGCCGCTATTGGGATGGAGCATTGCGTCTCGCTCTATTCCCGGGAGGAGTGGGAGAACTTCACCGCCTGGCTGAAGACGAGCTCCTTTCTGGACAGTGAGAGGACCCGGAAACTCCACAGGCTCATCCTCTCGAGCGCGCACGAGCTCGCGCTCGACGGAGCGGGAAGGATCCTGCTGCCGGGGGTGCTTCGCGACTATGCGGCGCTCGATCAGGATGTTGTCGTGAACGGTGTCAACGATCATGCGGAGGTCTGGGACCGCTCGAGGTGGACGGAGTACTGGAGCGCGGGGCTTGCCATGCTTCCTGAGCTGACGGGGGGCGGCGCCGAGGTATGACGCACGAGCCGGTCCTGCTGCAGGAGGTGATGGGGTTCCTGGCCCCGTTGTCGGAGAGAGAGGACGGCGCCAGGGTCCTTGACGGGACTCTGGGGCTGGGGGGATATTCGGAATCGATCCTCGAGGCCCTTCCGGGGGTACGGGTCCTGGGTCTGGACCGCGACCTCAGCGCGATATCCCATTCGGAGCAAAGGCTCGGGCGTTTTGCCCCGAGGTTTCGCGCGGTGCACGGCCGCTTCGGGGCGATAGGGGATATCCTTCGGGACGAGGCTCCGTTCGACGCGCTGGTGTTCGACCTCGGGGTCTCCAACATGCAGCTGACGGAGGCGGAGCGGGGCTTTTCCTTCCAGCATGATGGGCCGCTGGACATGAGGATGGACCCCCATGGAGATGCCCCGACCGCGGCGGAGGTCCTGATGCGGGAGGACGCCGGAGAGCTTGCCAGGATCTTTTGGGAGTACGGCGGCGAACGGTATTCCCGACGGATCGCCGCGCGCGTCGAGGCCGAGAGGCGCAGGGGAGGGCGGATCGAGACGACGGGGCAGTTCGTCGCCCTGATCCGGGAGCTCCTTCCGGCGCCGGTTCAGAGGAAGATGGGGATTCACCCGGCGCGGCGCGTCTTTCAGGCGCTTCGGATCTACGTCAACGACGAACTGGGGGAGCTCGAGTCCATGCTGTCGGCCCTGCCGGGCCTGGTGGCGAAGGGAGCCGTCGTCGTGATCGTCTCCTATCACTCCCTAGAGGACAGGATCGTCAAGCATCGGTTCCGGGCCTGGGAGAAGGAGGAGGGGCGGGGCAGGGTCCTGACCCGCCATCCGGTTCAGCCCGGCACGGAGGAGACGGATCGGAACTTCAAGGCCAGGAGCGCCAAGCTCAGGGCGTTTTCTTTCTTTTAGGGCGACTTATAAAGGGAACTTATGGGCACAGCATCTATGGATGGGGGCTGTAACTTATGAGGAGAGTCAACAGGGTACGGGCAATAAGAAGGCACTTTATGGCGGGGGTCGTGTTCGGCCTGCTCGTGCTTTTGGCGCTGGGGGCGCTGCGTTACGAAGCGGGTTGTCTGGCGTATCGCCTGGACAGCCTGAACCGGGCTATCGGACGGTACTCCATGGAGGAGACCGCCCTGAGGCAGGAGTTCTCCGGCCTTGTGGCCCCCATCAGGATCTACAGCTACTGCAAGGAGCAGCTTGGGATGGAGAAGGTTCGGGTTGCGGAGACCATCCTCGTCCGGCCCCGCGGTGGGGATTTGACCGCCGAGAGCATTTCGGGGCCGACGAAGGGGTGGCGCGCGCGGGTCGCCTGGCTCTTCGGGGAGGAAAACTGAGGGGGGATGGAACTCCATGCGGAAGGTCCGCGGGCGCAAGTCCCGTGAGGGGGACGCTGAATCTTGAGACGGCGCCTTTTCAGTCCGTGGGGCCTGTTCGTCGTGCTGTTCGTGCTGTTTGCCCGGACGCTGGTCGAACGTCATTGCTATCCGGACCCCAGGGTGCTCCAGCAATCCCAGCAGCAGTACTGGAGGCGGGTTCCCGTCAAGGCGAATCGGGGCATCATCCAGGATTCCAAGGGCAACGCCCTGGTTATTCCCGAGATGGTGTCCAGTTTCGCCGTCGATCCGAAGCTCCTGGACTCCGACGATCTCCCGGCCCTTCGCAGCGTGTTTTCCGAGGATGTCGTGGGAAAGCTGCAACCGAACGGCGAGGGGCGCTTCGTCTGGCTGAAGCGCAAGGTGTCGAGGGAGGAGGCGCAGAAAATTCTGGCGCTGAACATACGGGCAGTCCGCGACATCGGAGAGCAGGAACGGCGCTATCCCAACGGAAGCCTCCTGGCCCACGTGCTGGGGTTCTGCGACATCGACAACCGCGGCCAGGCCGGGATCGAGCAGTCGTGGAACTCCGTCCTTTACGACCCCCCAGGGTACCGCATCATCATCCGGCGTCCGGGGGGCCATTCTATTGGCCTGGGCGGGGACGAACCGGAGCGGAGCCACGTCATGCCCGTCGTGACCCTGACCGTCGACAGCCGGATGCAGTATGTGGTCGAAAAGCACCTCGACAAAATCGCGTCGGGCAACGGGGCGAAGTGGGCGGCGGCTATCTGTATGGACCCCTGGACGGGCGCGATCCTGTCCATGGCCAGCTGGCCTCCCTTTGACCCACGGGTCCGGGAGGGGTTCCGAGGGGAACTGCTCTCGAACAACGCCGTCAGCCGCAGCTACGAACCGGGTTCTACGTTCAAGCCCATTTATATGGGCATAGCCCTGGAGCAGGGCTGGGTGCGGACGGACGAGACCTTCCAGTGTCCGGCCCGTCTCAAGGTCGCCGACGGTTACGTAACGGAGGCCTACCCCAGGGCGATGGGGAACATCAGCACGGCTCAGCTCATCGTCAAATCCTCCAATGTGGGGATGGCTCAGATCGGCGTCCGGTCCGAGAAGGTCAAGATGTACGAGACCCTCTGGAGCTGGGGGTTCGGCTCGGCGAGCGACGTCGAGCTGCCGGGGGTCGCGAACGGAATCCTGCCCTTCCCCGAGCAATGGCGCGGCGTCGTGCCCGCCAACATCGCCATTGGCCAGGGGCTGGCCATCACGCCGCTGCAGCTGATCAACGCCATGGCCGCCGTCGTGAACGGGGGGAAGCTGATGAGCCCCTATATCGTCAAGGAGGCCGTGAACTCGTCGGGGGAGGTCGTCTACAGGGGGGAGCCCCGCGTGATGCGGGAGGTCCTCACCCCCGAGACGGCGCAATGGCTGCGAAGGACGATGCGGTCCGCCGTGCTCGAGGGGACCGGAAAAGGAGCGAACACCGCCATCACCGAGCTGGCGGGGAAGACCGGGACCGCTCAGGTCGCGGAGGCCGGAAAGTACAGCAAGAACCGCCACGTCGCGTCCTTCATCGGCTTCTGGCCCTATGAAAAACCGCGCTATCTCATGCTCCTGTCCATAGGGGAGCCCACGAGCGGACGCTACTACGGAGGCGAACTGGCCGCCCCCTCCTTTCGGGCTATCGTCGAGGAGATGGCGGAGGTAGAATATTATGCCCCGGGAAAGAATGATCGATCGTGAGTGTGAATTTTTCCAGCTTGATTGAGCTTGTTCGGGAGAAGGGCCTCCTTCGTGGGGCCGGGGGGGCCGGGAAAAATCCCCGGATAACGGACGTCGTGTCCGACAGCCGGAGCGTTCGTCCGGGGACCCTGTTCTGCTGCATCCGGGGTGAGAGGAGCGACGGGCACGACTACATTCCCATGGCCCGAGAGCTTG
Source organism: uncultured Fretibacterium sp. (assembly GCF_963548695.1). Classification (NCBI taxonomy): domain Bacteria; kingdom Thermotogati; phylum Synergistota; class Synergistia; order Synergistales; family Aminobacteriaceae; genus Fretibacterium; species uncultured Fretibacterium sp. The sequence goes on along the minus strand of NZ_CAUUWA010000013.1, from coordinate 32,148 downwards.
GGGCCGCGGCCCTGCTCTGCGAGCGGCCCGTCGACGCCGGGCTTCCGTCCGTCGTGGTCCCCTCCGTGCGCGAGGTCATGGGCGAGGTCTCCGCCATCGTATACGGAAATCCGTCGGAGAAACTGCTGATGGTCGGGGTCACGGGGACGAACGGCAAGAGCACGACGACCTACGTCCTGCGCAGCATCCTGAATGCCGCCGGGATACGCTCGGGGCTCCTGGGCACGATCGTGGAGAGCGACGGGGTGAGGGAGAGGGACGCGGACAGGACGACCCCCGAGAGCTGCGTCGTACAGCGCCGGCTTGCGGAGATGGTCCGGAACGGATGCGGCGCCTGCGTGATGGAGACCTCCTCCCATGGGCTCTTCCTGGGGCGCCTGAGGGGATGCCGCTTCGACGTTCCGCTCTTCACGAACCTGAACCCCGAACATCTGGATTTCCACAAGGACATGGAGCACTATTTCCAGGCCAAGCGGCTCCTGTTTTCGCGCTACGCACGGCCTGGGTTCGAGGGGGGCGCCAACGCGGACGACCCCTACGGGCGCCGGCTGCTGGAGGATTTTCCCGAGAATATGCGGGGGTTCGCCCTTGCCTCCGACGCCTTCGCGCGCGTGACGGAGTTCCGGACCGGCCTGGAGGGGACCTCCATGACGGTGTCGATGCGCGGCTTCACGGACCTGCATCTGCAAACCCCTCTCGTGGGGAACTTCAACGTCTGGAACGTGCTGGCGGCGGTAACGGCGCTGCGGGGGTGGGTGGAGGACGAGGCCGTGGTCCGAGGGGCCGCCGCGGTCCCGCAGGTCCCGGGCCGCCTCGAAAGACATTCCCTGCCGAACGGCGCCTGCTGCTTCATCGATTTCGCCCATACCCCCGAGGCCCTGAAAAACGTCCTCGCCACCGCCCGGGCGCTCTGCCCGGGCCGCCTGATCTCGGTCTTCGGACATGGGGGGGGGCGTTATCCTCTCAACCGCCCCGCCCTCGGCAGGGTCGCCGCCGACCTGGCCGACCTCGTGATCGTGACCATGGACAACCCGAGGGACGAGGACCCCGCGGAGATCGCAGCGGAGATCGTCGGGGGAATTCAGGAATCGGGCGGTGCGCGGCATCGGGTTATCCTGGATCGCAGGGAGGCCGTCCGCACCGCTTTGAGCATAGCCGCTCCCGGGGACGTGGTGGTGGTATCGGGGAAGGGCCCGGAGCGGTATCTGGAGCAGGCCGGGGTGAGGACGCCCTACAACGATGCGGAGACGGTGGATTCCTGGATTCGTTCCTCCGGGGGCGACCATTGAGGCTGGACGTGCGGTCCCTCGGTGGACGGGGCAGCCGTCCGGTTTCCTGATTCGAGGGGGGGAGGAAGACGATGGAGGACGGCGCCAGGCTTTCCGTGGGCGGGATGTTTGCCCTGATCGGTGCGGAGGTGGAGCGGGGAGTCGAGGGGCTCCCCTTCCCCGCTCATGTCGCGACCGACAGCCGTGACGTAGAGCGGGGGGGCGTCTTCGTCGCCCTGGAGGGGGAGCGGACGGACGGCCATCGGTACATCCCTCAGGCGCTCGAGAAGGGCGCGGCCCTGATCGTCGCGCGGCGCGGCAAGCGCCCCGAGGGTCTCGCCGTTCCCTGCGTCGAGCTGGAGGACCCCGAGCGGGACCTGGCCCGGCTGGCCTCGGCCTACCTCCGCCGGGCCGCGCCGGAGGAGGTCGTCGCGGTGACCGGGAGCGTGGGGAAGACGACGACCCGCGAGGCCCTGCGGCGCGTCCTGAGGACGCGCTTCCGGGTCCATTCGGCGGACCGGAGCCTGAACACCCGTATCGGATGCACCGCAACGGTCCTGGCCATGCCGCCCGACGCGGAGCTGCTGCTCCTGGAGTTCGGGGCCAACAAGGCGGGGGAGATCGCGGAGCTGTCCGAGCTCTTTCCTCCCACGACGGCCATGGTGACCCAGGTGGCGCCCGTCCATCTCGAGGGGTTCCGGTCCGTTGAGGGGGTCCTGCGGGCCAAGATGGAGATCGCCGGCTCCGGGCGGCTGCGCCGCTTCCTCTACAACTTCGACAATCCCCTGCTTCGCGGGGCCGCCTCGGGCCTGTCGGGGCCCTCCGTCGACTCCGTGGGGATGGAGTGTGGGGCGGATTTTCTCATCGAAGAACCCCGTTTTGCCCTGGAGGGCGTCCTGCCCGTCCTCACCTTCCGCCTTTGGGGCGGGGGGGACGAGGCATGCATCCGTGCTGCCCTGTGGGGGCGGCATATGGCCCTGCCCCTGGCCTTCGCCGCTGCGGCGGGATGTCGGCTGGGCACTCCCCTGAGGGAGGGGGCCGCGGCCCTCGAGGGATTTTGCGGGATCGAGGGGCGCGGCAGGATCCTTCCCGCCGCGGGGCGGGAAGGATTTGTCGTCGACGACGCCTACAACGCCAATCCGCTCTCCATGCGCTCCTCCCTGGAGACCTTCCTGTCCCTTCGATCCGTGACGCCTAAGATGGCCGTGTTGGGGGAGATGCGGGAGATGGGGCCGGATGCGGTGCGATACCATCGTGAGCTGGAGCCCCTGATCGACGGGGTGGACGAGGCCGTTCTGGTGGGGGAGCTTTGGCGCGGGGCCCTGGAGGAGAGGCCGAACCGCCGTTTTGTCGGGGGCTGGAGGGAGGCCCTGGACGCTGCGAGGGCCGCCGAGTGGGCGGGGATCCTGGTGAAGGGTTCCAACAGCCTGGAGCTCGAGAGGGTCGTCGAGGGCCTTGCTTCGGAGGCCGTTCCCTCCAATGGCCCCGGGGAGGCTTCGTGATGGGGCTTGCCCTATGGGGGGGCGGCTTTTTCCTCCTGGGGCTTCTCCTGCAGTACGTCTGGATCGGCGTCCAGCGACGCTGGAGCGTCGGGCAGGCTCAAAAGAGCTACGGGGTTGGAATCGACGTCGAGATCAAGGCCGCGACCCCCCCGATGGGGGGGTGTGTCTTCCTGCTCATGGCCCTGTTGGCGCTCCTCGTAACATGGGGGAGCGAGGCCCTCGTGTTCTGGTCCCTGCCGATCGCGGGGGGCGCCATCGGGCTGGTCGACGATGGGATGAAATTTTTCCGCAGATCCAGCGAGGGGTTTCGGAGCCTCGCCAAGTTGAAGGTCCAGCTCGTCGTGTGCGGGGCCTGGGTGCTTGTCGTCCACCTTCGCAGCGGTCTGGCCCTGTGGAGCGGGATCCCGGGTCCGGTTTGGCTGGTATTCCCCCTGGCGATCCTGAGCGTCTCGGGAATGATGAATGCGGTGAACATCACGGATGGCCTGGACGGGCTGGCGGGAGGGTGTTTTTTGATTGCCCTCGGGGCCCTGGCCTTTCTGCTTCCATCTGATGTTTCACCCGATGTTTCATCCGACGGTTCGGGCTTCAACGCGCTGGCGATGGTTCTGCTCTTTGCGATGGCGTCGAGTTTTCTGTTCTATAATCTTCATCCGGCCCGGACCTTCATGGGGGATACGGGGGCGCATTTTCTGGGGGGGGCCCTCGCGGCCCTCTGCGTCATGAACGGCAGGCTGCTGGCCCTGATCCCGGTGGGATTCCTGTTCGGCGTCGAGCTGCTTTCCTCCGCGGTGCAGATCTTTACGATAAGGAAGCTGAACAGGAGGGTTCTGCTGATGGCCCCGCTGCATCATCACTTCCAGCGCCTGGGATGGGACGAGACCTCGGTTACGATGCGATTTTGGCTGATCCAGGCCGTCGGGTCCCTGTGGCTTTCGGCGCTTTTCACAGCCCTGTTCGGCAGGTAAGGCCCTGTTTTTTATAACAATGAAAGAGCCCCGGTTTTAAGGAGAAAGTAGTATGGATGGTTTTAATTTAGATGGCGTGAACTTGGATGGCTTGAACTTGAAGGGAAAGCGGATTACGGTCGTCGGGGCCGGGATCAGCGGCAGGGAGCTGGCGCTGATGGCCAGGCGTCTTGGGGCGCACGTTTTTGTGTCCGAGGCGGGGCCGGTCTCCGCGGCGGCCTCGGACCTCTTTGGGCGCAGCGGGATCGACTGGGAGGGGGAGGGGCATACGGAGAGGGCCTTCCAGGCCGACGCCCTGCTGCTGAGCTCGGGGATCCCGCCCCGTGCCGAGGTGGTGCAGGGCGCGAAGAGGCGGGGCATTCCCCTGATCGGGGAGCTGGACCTCGTCGCGCCGCATATTCGGGGGAAGCTCGTCGCCGTGACGGGAAGCAACGGAAAGAGCACGGTGACCTCCCTGATCGGGCACATGCTCCGAAGGGCGGGGCGAAACGTAGGGGTCGGCGGAAACCTGGGGACGGCGGCGTCCACCTTCACGGACCGGGACCTCGACATTGTGGTGCTGGAACTGAGCAGCTTCCAGCTGGCTCGGGCCTCCGTGCTCTCCGCGGCGGTGTCCGTCGTCACGAACCTGGCGCCGGACCATATCGACTGGCACGGCAGCTACGAGGCCTATGTCGAGGCGAAGGCCAGGGTGCTGTCCCTGCGGGCCCCCTCGGGCTGGGGGATCGTGCAGGACCGGGACGTGGAGGCCCTGGGCGCCGCCGGCGCCGAGCGGCTGCTGACCCTGAGCTGGAGCCGGACCCCCGTTCACCGTATGGCCGGGCACATCTTCATGGACGCCGACAGGGCCTGCCTGATGCGGGACGGGGCGGAGCGGACGCTCTTCCGCTACTCGGAGACCTCCCTGTTGGGGGGACACAACCGCGAGAATGTCGCCATGAGCCTGGCCGTGCTGAGGATCCTGGGGATCGACCTGCCCGCGCGGGATCTGATGGAGGGGTTCGCCCCCCTGCCCCACCGCTGCGAGCACGCAGGGGCGATCGACGGCGTCGTCTACGTCGATGACTCGAAGGGGACGAACGTCGCCGCGTCCGTGACGGCGATGACGTCCCTCGAGGGGCGCAAGATCGTCATCCTCGGCGGGCGCGGAAAGGGGGAGGACTACGCCCCTCTGGCCGAGGCCGTGGCGCGGGAGGCGGACGCGGCGGTCCTGCTGGGCGAGGAACGGGATGCCATTGCCGATGCGCTGAGGAAGGCGGGGTTCTCGGCTATACGCACGGCGGAGGATATGGAGGAGGCGGTTCTGACGGCCAGGGAGCTGGCGAGCCCGGGAATGACGGTCCTCCTCTCCCCGGCGTGCACCAGCTGGGACATGTACGCGAATTATGGCGAGCGCGGCGACCATTTCCGTTCCATCGTCCGCAGCCTGAAGGTCGGGCCGTGACCGTCTTCAACGACGGGGAGCGCCCGAGGGGCGGCGGCCCATGGCTGATCTGGGGCATCCCTCTGATCCTCAGCCTGTGCGGGCTCGTCATGATCTCCTCCCTGTCGCTGCGCAACAGCATGACGGGGGGGGCCCCCTATGCCCAGATCGTGAAGCAGTGCCTTTTTTTTGTCTCTGGGCTGGTCCTGATGTTCGTCTGCGCCTTTTCCTCTCTGCGTCGTCTCCGACGTTGGAGTGGCCTGTTGTGGTTTCTCGCTCTACTCTTGATCATCGGCACCCTCATTCCGGGACTGGGCGTCCGGGTTGGGGGCGCCCGACGCTGGCTGGACCTGAAGTGGGTGCGTTTTCAGCCGCTGGAGTTTCTATTGCTCGCGGTTCCTCTCTTTCTGGCCGACCGGCTGGATCAGTCGCGGAGGGAGGGCTTTCAGGGTTTTCTGCGTCCGACGATGGTGGTGACGGTGTTGTCGATCCTCCCCCTGCTCTTTCAGCCCAACCTGGGCGGAACCATCCTCGTGACGCTTATCTGCCTGATGATGCACGTCGAGAACAGGGGTTGGAAATGTCCTCTGCTGGGCGGGGCTTTCATGCTTGTGCTCTTCGCTGCCCTCGTCCTGATCGAACCCTACAGGATGAGGCGTTTTCTGGCCTTCTGGGACCCGTGGTCGGACCCCATGAACAAGGGATTTCAGATCATCCAGGGGCTGGTAGCCTTCTGTAACGGGAGGCTTTTCGGGGTGGGGATAGGCAAGGGGCTCCAGGAGGACGAGTACCTGCCCGCGGCTCAGACGGACTATATCTTCCCGGCGATCGGCGAGGAGTTTGGGCTTGTGGGCACCCTGTTTCTCCTGTCCCTTTACGCGGTGTGGACGATTCGTGCGTACCGGATCTACCGGCGCTGTCCCAACCCGTTCCTTTCCGTCCTGACCCTGGGCCTGACGACGTCGATCATCGGGCCCATGTTCATCAACGTCGGCGGGGTCATGAAGCTGATGCCCCTCACGGGCATCCCCCTTCCCTTCGTCAGCGCGGGGGGCAGCGCCATGCTCTTCATGTGGGCGAAGGTGGGCATCCTGATGCGTATTAACAAGATCTCGCTTGGGGGGGGACAGCGTGAACGGGGAGCCTGAGGGATGCAGAGGAAAAAACGAGTGAAGAAAAAACGGGTGCTGATCGCTGCGGGCGGAACGGGGGGGCACATTCTCCCCGCAGTGGTGTTTGGGCGGTGGCTGGAGGCGCGCCATGAGGCGTCGGTCTCCTACCTTGCGGGGGGGCGCCCCCTGGAGAGGGAGATCTACGCCTCTTTCGGGATAGAGCCTCACATCCTCCCCATCGAGGGCTCTCCCCTGGGAGTGCGGTCACCGGTCCGCATGCTGCTCCGCTCGTTCGCCCTCCTCAGATCCCTGGGAACGGCGGCCCGATGCATTTCCCGAGAGGAGCCCAATGTCTGCGTCCTCTTCGGCGGGTACGTCTCGCTGCCCCCTCTTCTAATCTGTAGAATTAGGAGAATACCCGTCGTCATCCACGAGCAGAACGCCGTTGCAGGCCGGGTTACCCGCCTGGCCTCCCGGTGTGGCGCCGTCGTGGCCTCGGGATGGAGGGCGTGCGACGGGGTGCTGTCCTTCCTCCCCGTCGGAATCCCCGTGAGGCGGCCGGAACGGCTTTTGCCCTCCCGTGCCCGTGAGAGGATGGCTCTGGAGCTCCCCAAAGGGGGGCGGATCGTCGGGGTCGCGGGCGGCTCCCTCGGGAGCAGAACACTTGTGGAACGGGCGCTTGCCGCGGCCGCGTTTTTCGAGAAGAACGGAGATAACGTTGTCTTCCTGTTCCTGGGGGATCCGCCGGAGTTCGATCTCCCCTCAAACGTCCGTTTCGTGGGGAGGCAGTGGGACATGAACCCCTTCTACTCGCTGTGCGACGCCCTGATCTGCAGGGCCGGAGGCTCGACGCTCGCGGAGGCCCTGCAATGGGGTATTCCCGCCGTGGTAGTCCCCTGGGAGGGGGCTGCCGAGGGGCATCAGGAACGCAACGCCCGCTGCTTCGAGGAGGCCGGTGGAGGTGTCGTCTGGAGGGAGGGCGACGGCGAGCCCCTGGAAAGCCCGCTCGAGAGGCTGCTCCAAAGAGGAAGGGGCGCTGCGGATTGGGCCCCGGATGTCTGCTCCGCACTTCGGGCACTGCTTCCTATATAGGTTTAGGAATATGTCGAAGAGCCCATTTGGTAAAATACCCCTAGTGTCCGGGGCATCGCCAAGGGGCGTTTCGGCAAAAAATTGCGCCCGGCGGAGAAGCCCGTTCGGGCTTTATGAAATAGGAGCGTTTGGGATATCATGTCGGAACTCGCGGGGGCGAAACGGATTCATCTCATGGGGATCGGCGGGTCGGGAATGAGTTCCCTCGCCCGGCTGCTCTCGTCCATGGGGAACGTGGTCAGCGGATGCGACCTGCGGCCTGGATCCTCTTGCGTAAGGGCGTTGGAGGCCCTTGGGGTGCCGTGTGTGGCCGGACATTCCCGGGAGCACCTCGAGAGGTTCGACCCGCAGCTGGTGATCTTCAGCAGCGCCGTGGATGGGGACTGTGAGGAGCTTGCCGCCGCCAGACGCAAGGGCATCAGGACGGTCGGGCGCGGAGAGGCCCTGAGCTGGCTTTTCAACGAGGCTCGGGGGGTTGGTGTTGCGGGGACGCACGGAAAGACGACCACGACGTCCATGATCGGATTGATCCTGGAGCGGGCGGGGCTGTCCCCTACGCTCTACGTCGGCGCCGAGGTTCGGGACATCGGGACGAACGCGCGCCTTGGAGGCAACCCCCTCTTCGTGGCCGAGCTGGACGAAAGCGACGGCTCCTTTGAATACTTTCATCCCTCCCTTGCGGTCGTGACCAACATCGACTGGGATCATGTGGATCACTTCAAGTCCCGGGAGGATGTCGTGGAGGCTTTCGTCCGTTTCGTCAGGGGGCTGAAGCCCGGTGCGCCGCTCGTGGCCTGTGCCGAGGACGAGGGGGCCCAGGCCATGATGAAAAAAATCCCGGGGGTCGAGGTCCGGGGCCCCTTCCTCCGTTACGGCTGGGGACGGTCCTGGGACTGGGGGGCCTTCGACCTCCGGCACAAGCCGGGAGGGGGCGTCTCCTTTGCCGTGTGCCGTCGGGGCGAGGACCTGGGGCGCCTCGAGATGTCCGTGTCCGGGGAGCACAACGTGCTGAACGCCCTGGCCGCCCTGGCCGCATCCGATGCTCTGGGGGTTCCCTTTCGGACAGCGGCCGATACGCTCAGGACCTTCCGCGGCGCCGCGCGGCGGCTCCAGACCCTGGGGTCGCGGAACGGGGTCCTGGTCATCGACGACTACGCGCACCACCCCGCCGAGATAATGGCCTCCCTCGGGGCCATGAGGAGGGTTCACGCCGGCCGCCGTCTCGTGGTCGTCTTCCAGCCGCACCGGTACAGCCGTACCGCGGCCTTTCAGAAGCCCCTGGCCGCCGCGCTCCGGGAGGCGGATCTCGTGCTGCTGCTGCCCGTCTACGGGGCGGGGGAGGCCGTCGTCCCCTTGGTCTCGTCCCGTGGCATCGCGGACAGGCTGAGGGCTGATGGGCATCCCTGCCGCCTCTGCGAGGGGGAGGAGGACGCACTCTCCGCATTGGGTTGCCTTTTGAGGGAGGGGGATGTCCTTCTGACCCTGGGGGCCGGTAGCGTATCCCGTCTGGGCGGACTTTTCCTGTCCGGCGAGGGGACAGAGGGCTGAGGTGGGAGCGTGCCTTGCCTTTGTCAGTCTTGCCTTTGCCAATAGAGGGGCTTGAATTATAATGGGGGGAACATTATGACGAGGTTGAGCCGCCTGGAGCATATCTTATGATGAGCCGGGCGGGGCTCGCGGACGCGCTGCAGGGGGTGCTGCATTGTCTCGTGGAGCGGGACAGGCCCCTGTCGGGCCTCTCCACCCTGGGGGTGGGGGGATGGGCGCAGTGTTACGCCGAGCCCACGGAGCTCGAGGATTTCCTCGTCCTGCGTCGGTTTTCCCATCGGGAGGGCCTGCCCTTTCATGTCGTCGGAGGGGGGAGCAACGTCGTTTTTGCGGACGGACCGATTTCGGGCATCGTCGTCTCGACCCGTCGATGGAATGCCGTCCGGTGGCTGTCGCGGGGGGACCGCGTCGTTGCGGACGTACAGGCGGGGCATGGCCTTGCCTCTCTGGTGGGTGCCGCGGCAAAGCAGGGATTGACGGGATTGGAGTTTGCCTTGGGGATCCCTGGGACCGTGGGCGGCGCCGTGGTCGGAAACGCGGGGGCCGGAGGGCGGGGCGTCGGCGACGGGCTCGAGGAGGTGCTCTCCGCGGAGCCGGACGGGTCCCTTCGCAGGTGGAGGGAGGGGGAGTTCTCCTGTTCCTATCGCAGGTGTTCTCTATCGGAGCCGGGGCGTTTGCTCCTGTCCTGTAAAATGATCCTCAGACCAGCCCCCAGGGGCGAGATCGAGGAGAGCATGGAGCGCTTTAGATCCGCCCGGAGGATGCAGCCCCATGGTGGAAGGAGCGCGGGGTGCAGCTTCAAGAACCCGGACGGCGAGAGTGCAGGACGCCTTTTGGACCGCTGCGGCTGCAAGGGGATGGCCGTGGGGGATGCCGTCGTGTCCGACAGTCACGCCAATTTCGTCCTGAACCGCGGCCGTGCGACGGGGGGGGACGTTCTGTCCCTGCTGCGGGCCTGCCGGCGTAGAGTGTTCGAGCGCACGGGGGTTCTGCTCGAGCCGGAGGTCCGGTTTCTGGGATGGGAACATACTTGGGATGAGGAGCCTGCCATGGATGTGGGGAACGAATCTCACCGGCCTTGTCCTCGCGGGGAAACTTTTTGTTGAGGGAGCGGTGTTTTGCGTCGGGTGAAGTTTCTTCTGTTCGTGATGCTCCTCGGCGGAGTCTGGCGCCTCTACGAGTACAACGAGTGGATGTCGCTGAAGGGCTGCCGTATCGAGGCCGACAATCAGGCTCTGGAGAAGCGTTTTTGGGAGGTCCTCCCGGCGCGGAGCGTGCGTTTCTGGCTCTTCTTCCTCCGGGATGCGAAGGGGGTGGGGGAGTTTCTGGAGCGTGCCTTGCCTGTGGTCGTGTCCACCCGCATGGCAGGATTCGGCCGTTTCGTCACCGCGATGAAATGGCTGAAACCGTGGCTGAAGGTGCAGTGGCGCGGCCGGCTGTGGTGCATCTCGCGGGAGGGCCGCATGTGGGACGCTTCGGACTCGGGCGAATCGTCCGGGGGCCTGGAGGCAAAAGGGCCGGTCTGGCACCTGGCGTCGTTGAGCGAGGACATGCGTCCCATGTCCTCGGGGGTCTTCTCGTCCCCGGTATCGATAGATGCCGTCGCCGCGTTTCTGCAGGAATATCAGAATTATCCGTGGTTCGGCACCGTGAGGGAGATCGTCCTGGACCGCAGGGCCGGGGCCGAGCTCTACCGTTTGACCCTCGTGAGGGGAAAACAGAAATTCGAGCTTTTGATACAACGGAGCAAATATGGCGGCCAGGAGCTGGGGGCCATGCTGGAGAAAATCCTGGAGAATCTTGCGAGGGAACCCGGCAATCACAGGATTGACGCCACCTACGAAGGGAAGATATTGTTGCGGAATCTACCCGGCGGGCCAAACGAAGGGAGTCTGAAGTAATTGCATAGGGAGACGGATATCTTAGTCGGACTTAGCGTAGGAACCACGAAGGTCACCGTTATCGTGGCGGGAAGGGACCCGCGCTATCAGGATTCCGTCCAGGTGATCGGCGTGGGATGCTCCCCTTCACGCGGTATCTCAAAGGGCGTTATCGTCAACCTGAACGAGGCTACGGAGTCCGTCCTGAATGCGGTGCGGGACGCCGAGAACATCGTGGGACAGAAGCTGTCTTCGGCCGTCGTTGCGTTCAACTCCCTGGAGGTAAACAGCGTCATGACGGAGGGCATGGTGGCGCTGGGCGGACGCGAGCCCAGCCGGGTCGAGATCCCGGACCTGGAACGGGTGATCGAAGCCGCTCAGAGCCGGCTTTCCCTCTCCAAGAACACGCTCTCCGTGCACACGATCCCGGTCCGTTATTTTCTGGACGACCGTTCGGTCGACGAGCCTCTCAATATGACGGGGATGCGCCTCGAGATGGCGCTCCAGACCGTTTCCGTCCCAAAGACCTACGTGCAGAACGTCATCACCTGCGTCGAGGATGCGAGGATACATGTGGAGGGCCTGGTCATCAAGCCCCTTGCCTCCTCCCTGGGGGCGCTGACGAACGAGGAGATGCGTATCGGCATCATATCGCTGTCCATTGGGGGCGGTTCGACGGGCCTCGTCCTCTATCAGGCCGGCCGGCCTTTCAAGATCCAGAGCTTCCCCATCGGCGGGGACCACATCACGAACGATCTGGCCGGGGTACTCCGGATCTCCCTGAAAAAAGCGGAGGAGCTCAAGAAGCGTCTCTTTACCGAGGAGGAGGAGGCGCTTCGGAGCGAGGGGATCGACGTTGGCCTGGCCCTCGACGTGATCTGCGCCAGGGTCGAGGAGTTGTTTGAGGATCATGTGCGAGAGGCGCTTCGGGAGTACAAGCCTCAGCTCTTCCCTGGAGGGGTCGTCCTGTCCGGAGGGGTGGCCAAGACCCCCGGGATCGGGGAGATGCTCTCCGACATCCTGAAGATGCCGGTCCGCATCGCAAACCCAGGGGAACTCTACTCCATGCCCCCCGGCCGTGAGGACCCCAGCTATGTCAGCGCGGCGGGGCTGCTGCGGTATCTTCTGTATCGCCGGCGTTATCCGCATCTTTTCATCGAACCGCCGCAGACGGAGCTGCTCCCGCTGCCGAGGGCTGGGGTCAGGGAGCCCGCGGAGATCTATCGAAGTCCGTCGTCGGGGCCGAAATGGAACATGAAAAATATGCTGGAGAAGCTGAAGGAGAACCTTAAGGACCTGTTTTAACGGCTGACGGGGTCCTAAACTATAAATTTAGGGAAACGCCGATTAAAATAAAAACGCATATTTTATCAATTTTTTTAACGAGGATGCAATGGCCGGAACGACACGGGGGTCAGTTGTCGGATTTGAAGATCGGCAGGGAGGACTATCGATGGAGCAGAATCAAATGTTTCAGCTTACCGATTCCATAAAACAGCGGGAGAACATCATCGTCTTCGGGGTGGGCGGCGGCGGCGGCAACGCTTTGAACCATATCATCAATTCCGGTTTGGAGGGCGTGGAGTTCGTCGCGGCCAATACGGATGCCAAGGCGTTGGCCCTGAACAAGGCCCCCAACAAAATCGTGTTGGGGGAGAAGCTGACCCGCGGCCTCGGAGCGGGGGCCAACCCCCAGGTGGGGATGGATGCCGCCAAGGAGTCCATGGATCGCATCAAGGAATATATCGAGGGGGCGGACATGCTTTTCGTCACGGCGGGCATGGGTGGCGGAACGGGGACCGGAGCGGCTCCCGTCATTGCCGACGTCGCCCGTGAGATGGGCATCCTCGTCGTCGCCGTGGTGACCCTTCCCTTCAGCTTCGAGATGCAGAAGCGTTTCCTGACGGCCCAGGACGGCATTGCCCGCCTGAAGGACAACGTCGACGCGCTGCTTGTCGTCGAGAACGACCGGCTTCTGGGGTTGGCCGATGAGAAGCTGCGGCTGGTGGATGCCTATCAGATGGTGGACGAGGTCCTGCGTCAGGCCGTTCAGGGAGTGACGGACCTGATCGTGAAGCCGGGGGTCATCAACCTCGATTTTGCGGATATCAAGACGGTCATGCGCAACGCGGGGTCCGCGATCATGGGAATTGGCGTCGGGGAGGGGGAGAGCCGCGCCGAGCTGGCCGCCAAGGCGGCGATCAAATCCCCGCTCATGTCCATTCCGATGCAGGGCGCCAAGGGGATCCTTTTCAACGTGACGACGGGGTCCGACGTCACGCTCGCCGAGATGGCCCGTGCCGCCGAGGTCATCAAGTCCACGGCCGATCCCACCGCCGAGGTGATCTGGGGGCACGTCATCGACGAGGAGGTTGGGGACGCCATTCGACTGACCCTCATCGCGACGGGATTCCCGGAGGGCAAGGCCAAGCCGGCCCCGGTTGTGGAGAGGTTTAGGAAGGAGGCTCCTTCTCCGTCCGTGCGCACGATTTCCTCGCTCTTCAGTGCCAAGAAGAACGAGGGGAACGGCTTCGAGGAGACCCGGCTGCAAGCGCCGGGGGAGGAGGAGACGGATCTGTTTCGAGGGGTCCCGAAGACGGCCTATGACCAGCCCGCCATATACCGGAAGCGCCAGAAGGAGTAAGGGTTTCGGGTCTCTCGACGTATAGGGAGGGATTGGACTATTGGCTTCACGGGAAAGCAGGCGTTATAAACGGAGAGGGGTCTCAATCTCCTTTGGAGATATCATGTTGCCGTTCGTGGGTATTGTGGCGATCGGCCTCTTGGTCGTGGCGGGAAAGCTGTTCTTCTTGAACGGGATTCGCCCGGAGCGAAGCTCCCCGCCGGTTGTCAGGGAATTTCCTGTGCATGATCCGGATCCGGCTCGTGCGGAGACCCCCTCACACGAGCGGGAGGGTACCCAGTCTCCAGCGTCCGACGCGGTTCCGGAGAGGACGGGGACGGATGTGCCGTCGGCCTCTGCCCCCCCAGCGGCGTCCTCCGATAGGGCCTTTGATGAAAAGTTGCCGGATCTGCGTAGGACCACGATACCGATCGACCTCCTCGCCGTCCCCTACGGGACCGTAACTCCCGATGCCTCTAAGAAGGGAGGAAGCCCCTCCGTATCCGGGAAGGAGACTCCCAAAAAAGAGGCTCCCAAAAAAGAGGCTCCCAAAAAGGACGTTGCTAAGGAGCCTTCCAACAAGAAGGAAGTATCCAAGAAGGAAGCACCCAGGGAGGGCCCCGGGGGCACCCAGAAGCCTGTGCGGCGCGTGGAGGTCGTCGTCTCGCCCGCTCGAAAGCCGGCTGTTCCCCAGCCCTCCGGGAGTCCGGCGCCGGATAAGCGCAAGCCCCCAGCTCCGGTCGTGACCAACCCCGTGCCCAAGCCGAGAAATTCCTCCTGGCACGTGCAGGTGGGGGCATTCTCGTCCAAGGAGTCCGCTGTCGAGGTCTCCCGTAAGCTGTCGCAGTCCGGCTATAAGGTTTCCGTCTCATCCGGAGTCCGGTTCCACAGGGTTGTGGTCCAGGCAGGCTCGTCGCGGCAGGATGCGTTGACCCTCGCTTCGCGCCTTCATAAGGAAGGTTTCCCCGATGCGTTTTCCATCCCTCCGGCCTCTCCTTAGCGGAGGCGTCCTGAAAAAAAAGGAGCGAGCATCATCATGATTCGTGAGGTCCATGTTCCGGGGGGGGAGGACTTCGGCGATGTCGAGTCGCTTTTGGCCCTTGCGGCCTCCCCGGGGATTCGCCCCGGTCTGGAGCGGGTCGGGCACCTTCTGGAGCTCTTGGGGAACCCTCAGGACGACTATCCCGCCCTGCATGTGGTTGGGACGAACGGCAAGGGCTCGACCTGCGCCTTTCTGGAGTCCGTCCTGCGGGCCGCGGGATACCGGACGGCCTTTTACAGCAGCCCTCACCTGGAGAGCCCCGGGGAGCGCCTTTTGATTGCGGGGCGCCCACTCGCTGCGGACCGATGGATGGCTGCGGTTCAAAAAACTGTGGATGCCGTGAGGGGAGACTCGTCGCTCGAGGCGGATCCCCCTTCTTATTTTGAGATAGTCACGGCGGCGGCCTTTTGCCTCGCGTCGGAGGAACGGGCGGACGTCGCAGTGGTCGAGGCGGGCCTGGGGGGAAGGCTGGATGCGACGAACCTGCTGGGCGACGTCGTCTGTTCCGTCGTCACCTCCATCTCCAAGGATCACTCCGAATACCTGGGGGACACGCTCGAGAGGATCGCGGGGGAAAAATTCGCCGTGGTGCGCCCCGGCGTTCCGGCCTGCTATCTGGGGGATAATGCCGGGCTGATCCCGCTCTTCGAGTCCTTCTGTGCCCGGGCGGGAGCCCTGCCCTACGTCGTCTCCGAGGATTCCGAGGCGATAAACGTCCGTGTGACGGACTGCGGATGCTCCTTCGATTTCATCGGAAAAAGCCTGTCCCTTCGGGATATTCGCATTCGCATGGTCGGGCGTTATCAGGTGTCCAACGCGGCGCTTGCCCTGTCGGTTCTGGAACGGACGTGGGACCGCTTTCCCCGGCTCACCCCCGAAAGCACTCGCAGAGGAATGGAGGCCGCCTTCTGGCCGGGCCGCCTGGAGGTGGTGTGGAAAGCCCCCCTCGTCGTCCTGGATGGGGGACACAATGAGGACGGGGTCCGGAAGCTGGTGGAGAGCGTACGGGAACTCTGGCCGGCCCGCAGGGTCGGAGTTGTGTACGCGGCCATGCGGGACAAGGAGTACGGAGCCTGTCTTTCCCTGCTGCAGGGCCTGTCGCCGGCGCTTTATGTCACGGCCGTCCCCGGGCTTTCGAGGAGCCTCGAACCCGCCGGGCTCCTGGAGGCGGCCGAGGGCCTTGCGTGGCGGAACATCCCATGTCCCTTCGATTCCCCCCTCGACGCCGTGGAGGCCGCGGCGGCGGAGAACGAAGTTGTCCTCGTCTGCGGCAGCCTCTACCTGATCGGCTGGGTTCGGCCCAGGCTGCGTCGGGGCGCCTGAAGAATGACTGAGTCCAATCCTAAATCGTTCGTATGCCGCGTTTAAGCAGCTGACATGCGGTACAGTTACTGTGTTGTCGTTGTCGACGCAAGTAAAGCCTGGAAAAGATCGCCGACCCGTTGTACAAGGAAATTGGGCGTCTGAAAATGGATATAGAGTGGAGTGGTTCAAAAAAACGAGGAGGAATTGAGCGTCGCCGAACGGCGCCGTTTCGCTGATCCATGCGATGCCGAGATGAGCGACTTAACGCCAGTGCAAGCTTTTGGCATTGAGTCGCTCAGGCTATTACCGATCGCTGTTGCCCTGCAGGGAGAGTGAGGCCAACATTGGGGTTTAGCCTGTGCCCCCTCGGAAAGTCATCGCCTTTACAAAACCCCTGTTCCATGTTACAAGGATATGAGAGCGGTTCAGGAGGTTTTTGTAAACGATGGAAAAGACGGGAAAAATTTTGATCGTCGATGGGCACGGCCTGGCCTTCCGGGCCTTCTACGCCGTGCCGCCCCTCTCGGCCCCGGATGGGACCCCGACCAACGCGATCACCGGATTCATGAACATGCTGGCCCGGGTGGAGGAGGATCTGTCCCCCGGCTGCTGCGCCGTTGTGTTCGACGCACCTGGCCCGACGTTTCGGCACGAAGCCTTTCCGCAGTACAAGGAACAGCGCAGGCCGACCCCCGAGGAGTTCAAGCCCCAGGTCCCGCTCCTGCGCGAGCTCCTGGAGCTGATGGGGTATCCCGTCCTCTCCGTGGAGGGAGTGGAGGCGGACGACGTCATCGCGTCCCTGGCTCTGACGGCCGTCGGAGCGGGGCGGCGGGCCGTGATCCTGTCCTCCGACAAGGACCTCCAGCAGGTCCTGGGTGAGGGCGTGACGATGATGCGCCCGATGAAGGGCATCACTACCCTGGCGGAGTACGATGCGGCCGCCTTCGAGCGGGACCACGGCTTCCCTCCCGAGTCGGTCTCGGACTACCTGGCGCTCCTGGGCGACGCCGCGGACAACGTCCCCGGCGTCCCCGGCGTGGGGGAGAAGACTGCCCTGCAGCTGATCGGACAGTGGCGGAACCTGGAGCGCCTCTTCGCCTCCCTGGACGAGGTCCGTCCCGCGGTCCGCAAAAAACTGGAGGCGGGCCGGGACTCCGCGTTCCGGAGCCGCGAGCTCATCCGCCTGCGCCTCGACGTCCCGGTCGACCTCGATGTCTGCCTCTCCGTCGCTCCGGAACCGGAGCGGGCCCTCTCACTCTGTGCTCGTCTGGGGCTGTCGAAACTCGCGGAACGCCTGAAGCGAAAGGTTTGGGACGCGGAGGGAAAGCGGCCGGGGACCGGGGAGGAAGCCCCTCCCGTCCGTGGGGCGCCCGTCCCCTTCGAGGCCCTGATGGGGGCCGAGGCGGTCGGAGTCGTCCTCCTGGACGGGGGAGAGGAGTCGGGTAAGAAAGAGGAGCCCCGTTTTCAGGCGGCCGTCTCGGACGGACGCTTCGCCGAGGGGGGGCTCCTCGACCTGGAGCGCCTCCTGGCCAGCGGCGTTCGTACGGTGTTTACGGACGACTGCAAAACGCTCATGGGCCGCTTTGGGGTGCCGTTCGGGACGGTGTGCGTGTGGGACCTGAAGACGGCCCACTACCTGTTGCATCCCGACCTCGCCTCGCACGCGCCCTCGACCCTTTTGCCCCCCTTGCCGAGGGAGACGCCGCCCGCCCTGAGGCTTCTGGAGACGGCCCGGGGGCTCGACGCCGAGATCGACCGTCACGAGGGGCTCAGGACTGTGATGGAGGAGCTTGACCTTCCCCTGATCCCCGTGCTGGTTGCGATGGAGAGGGCGGGGGTTCGGCTGGACCTCGAGAGGTTCGAGTCGCTTCGTTCGGAGCTGGAGGCGCGTATCGCCGCCATCGAGGGGGAGATCGCGGAGCAGGCGGGGGAGGCGGTCAACCTGAACTCCCCCAAACAGGTCGCGGAGCTTCTGTTCGAGCGCCTGGGGCTTCCCAGCGGAGCCAGGACCAGGGGTAAGACGGCCTTCTCCACCAGCGCATCCGTCCTGGAGGGGCTGGCGGCCCTGCCGAACGGCGGGGTCCCGCGGCTTCTCCTGGAGCATCGCGAGCTCTCCAAGATGCTCAGCGGTTTCGTCGTCCCCCTGCGGAAATCGGCCGAGCTCGGCGGGGGCATTGTCCACACGACCTTCGAGGCGGCCTTCACCGGTACGGGGCGGCTCAGCAGCCGGGACCCGAACCTCCAGAACCTGCCGGCCTTCGGCCATTGGGCGGAGCGCATCAAGGAGGGGCTGATCCCGGTCGGGGAGGGGAACGTCTTCGTCGCTGCGGACTACTCTCAGGTTGAGCTTCGCGTCTTGGCGCACTTTTCGCGGGAGCCGCGGCTGATCGAGGCCTTCCGCCGGGGGGTGGACATCCATCGGGAGACGGCGTCCTGGGTCTTCGGCGTCGAGCCGGATTTCGTCACCCCCGAGCTGCGCCGCGTGGCGAAGATGGTCAACTTCGGGCTCCTTTATGGGATGAGCGCCTTCGGGCTGGCCGAACGGCTGGGTGTGGACCGCGGAGAGGCGGCCGGGATCGTCAGGCGCTACTTCGACGCGCTGCCGGGGGTGGGGCGCTACCTCGAGGAGAGCGCCGCGCAGGCCCGGGCGCTCGGCTATGCCCGAACCCTCGACGGACGGATTCGCCCCGTAGCGGAGGCGGCGGAGGGGGTTCGGGACCGGAACGGGCTGAACCGCATTCTCGTCAATACCCCCATTCAGGGGACGGCCGCGGACATCGCCCGCCGGGCGATGGTCGAGTTCGCCCGGCGCTTCGCCGGAGATGGGGCCGTCAGGCTCTTCCTGCAGGTGCACGACTCCCTGGTCTGCGAGTGCCCGGCCAGCCGGGCCGAGGAGGTCGGGGCGTCCCTGTCCGAGGTCATGAAGGGGGCCGGCCGCCTCTCCGTTCCGCTGGAGACGGACCTGAAGGTGGGACGCTCCCTGGCGGAGACGTAGCGAAACGCCGGATGGCCGGCCGGGGACGGGCCGATATGATAAAATCTGAATTCATGGCCTCCCTGCGTGGGGCGTACATTTTTATTCTGCCGTGAATTTTGTCGTGCATGAATTTTGTGGTGAAAGAAGGACGATGGTCGATATGGTGATGCGGAAGCTGCGGACTCAGATGCGTTGGATCATGCTTGCGATTGTGGTGGCCTTTCTGCTCTCGACGTTCCTCATGTACGAGGGGCGGGGGACCCGGAGGGGGCCGCGCCAGTCCTCGAATGGGGCGATGGAGGATTACGAGGTGGCCCAGGTCAACGGAAGGCCCCTGATGCGGTCCGAGCTGGAGCAGCGGCTGAGGAACTACCTGGAGAACTATGGGCAGCGCGGAATGGCGTCTTTGGATATGCCGGCCCTTTACAAGTCCCTGCTGGACCAGTACGCGTTCGAGCTCCAGCTTGCCCAGGAGGTCCGGGATCGGGGGATCCAGGTGACGGACGCCGAGGCGGAGCAGGCGATGAAGGAGTATGCCGACCAGGCGTTTCCGACGCGCGAGGCCTTCTATCAGTCCCTGGAGCGTTCGGGGATAAGGGTCGAGGATTATAAGAAGGGAATCGCCCGGCAGATGGCCAACGAGCAGCTCATGCGCACCGCCGTCGGTGAGGTCGTCGTCAGCGAGGACGAGGCGGTCCGCTTCTACGACACCATGAAGGAATTGCTCTACCGTCAGCCCGAGGGCTTCAAGGTCCACCTGGCCCGCTTCACCGCAAGTGGGGACGCGGAGGCGCTTCGAGAACGCCTGATGGGCGAGGAGAGCTGGGAGGCGGCCGTCTCGGGTGATGCCATGGTCTCCAGGGACGTTATCAGCGTTACGGACAAGGCGATATTCCTCTCCGGCGGCGCTTTTGACGTTGGGCCCCTGGCGCCGATGAAATCGCTGGACGTCGGTCAGGTCAGTCCCGTTCTCGAGCTGGCGAGCGGAGACTTTGCCGTAGGGCTCAAGAGCGAGAGGGTCGAGGAGCGGATCACCCCCTACGACGAGGTGAGCGCGGACGTTCGCGTGCTCCTGAAGCAGCAGAAGGAACGCCAGAATCTCGAGGCCTTCGAGAGGTCCCTTCGGGATAAGGCTAAGGTCGAGATCTACGACGAGGCCCTTTTCGCGGGGACGGCCCCGGAGGTTTCAAAGGACCTCGCTCCCGAGGCTCCCGCGTCCGGGGACGCTGCGCCCGTGGCCAGTGACGGCGTATCGGGGGACAAGGCCCCGCAATAAGGCGAAAAAATTTACAGTTTATGGTTCACGTTATGATTCATGAAAGGACGGGGGAGAGCGGAGCGTTTTCGCTCTCCCTTTTGCCGTTGCCGTAGGATTTTTGTCTTGATAGAATTTTTGTCTTGATAGGATTTTTCTCTTGATATTGATATAATGTAATAAATGGCCCTCGGGCTTGAAAGCCAAAATAGTGAGGAGGCGTTTTATTTTGAGGATGAAGTCTGTGCTGTGGGGGTTGCTTTTGGTCTTTTTGTTCGCGGGGGCCGCGGCCGCGGCGGAGGAAGCGCCCTTTCACATCGGCATCATGACGGGTACCGTCTCCCAGAGTGAGGACGACCTGCGTGGCGCCGAGCTGATGATCCAGAAGTACGGCAATTCGGCCGAGGGCGGGATGGTCACACACCTTACCTATCCCGACAACTTCATGTCCGAGATGGAGACGACTATCGGCCAGATCGTCGGCCTTGCGGATGATCCCAAGATGAAGGTCATCGTGGTCAATCAGGCCGTCCCTGGGACGGCCGAGGGCTTCCGCCGTGTGCGCGAGAAGCGGCCCGACATCATTCTCCTCGCGGGGACCGCCCAGGAGGACCCGGCGGTCATCACCGCAGCCGCGGACGTGGCCACCATTGCCGACGACATCAGCCGCGGCTACACCATTCCGCTCGGCGCGCAGAAGATGGGTGCCAAGACCTTCGTGCACGTCTCCTTCCCGCGTCACATGAGCTACGAGACGTTGGGCCGTCGCCGCGCCATCATGGAGGCCGCGTGCAAGGACCTGGGCATCCAGTTCGTGTTCGAGACGGCGCCGGATCCGACGAGCGACGTGGGCGTGGCGGGCGCGCAGCAGTTCATCTTGGAGAAGATGCCGGCCTGGATCGAGAAGTATGGCAAGGACACGGCGTTCTTCTGCACCAACGACGCCCATACGGAGCCGCTGCTGAAGCGCATCGCCGAGCTGGGCGGGTATTTCGTCGAGGCCGACCTTCCCTCGCCGCTGATGGGGTATCCCGGAGCCCTGGGCATCGACCTGTCCCAGGAGAAGGGCGACTGGCCGGCGATCCTGAAGAAGGTCGAGGAGGCCGTGGAGAAGGCCGGCGGAAAGGGACGCATGGGGACATGGGCCTACTCCATCGGTTACACCCACAGCGCGGCACTGGCCGAGTTCGGCAAGAGGGTCGTGGAGGAGAAGGCCAAGGTGGACAGCCTCAAGGACCTCGTTGCCTGCTACAACGAGTTCACGCCCGGCGCCAAGTGGAACGCCAGCTATTACACGGATGCGGGGACCGGCGTCCGCAACAAGAAGATGGTCATGGTGCGTCAGGATACCTATGTCCTGGGCAAGGGGTACCTGGGCGTGGCGGACGTTGAGGTGCCGGAGAAGTACTTCAAGATCACCAAGTAGGCTTAACGAAGAAGATTGGCCGTTTCCGCAGGATGGAGGGGACAATCGCGTCCCCTCCTCTGCACCTGTGGAGACATCGCCGAGAACTGTTTTTGAGGAGGCGTTTTTATTGAAGAAGATCACCCCTTTTCTGATTTTTGCCTTGACGGCGGGGATGCTGTTCGCGGGGGCTGCTGCGGCGGCGGAGGCGCCCTTTCATATCGGCATCATGACGGGCACCCTGTCCCAGAGCGAGGACAGCCTGCGCGGAGCGGAGCTGATGGTCCAGAAATATGGCGACGCCGGTCACGGCGGGATGGTCGCCCACGTCACCTACCCCGACAGCTTCATGGCCGAGATGGAGACGACCATCGGCCAGATCGTCGGCCTTGCGGACGACCCCAAAATGAAGGTCATCGTCGTCAACGAGGCGATTCCGGGGACGTCCGAGGCCTTCCGCCGCGTGCGGGAAAAGCGGCCCGACATCATCCTCCTCGCAGGGACCGCTCAGGAGGACCCGGCGGTCATCACGGCGGCCGCGGACCTGGCCATCATCCCCGACGACATCAGCCGCGGCTACACCATCCCGCTCGGCGCGCAGAAGATGGGCGCCAAGACCTTCGTGCACATCTCCTTTCCACGCCACATGAGCTACGAGACGCTGGGCCGCCGCCGCGCGATCATGGAGGCTGCGTGCAGGGATCTGGGCATCCGGTTCGTGGCCGAGACGGCGCCGGACCCGACGAGCGACGTGGGGGTGGCGGGGGCGCAGCAGTTCATCCTGGAGAAGATGCCGGCCTGGATTGAAAAGTACGGCAAGGACACGGCGTTCTTCTGCACCAACGACGCCCATACGGAGCCGCTGCTGAAGCGTATCGCCGAGCTGGGCGGGTATTTTGTCGAGGCGGACCTTCCCTCCCCGTTGATGGGGTATCCCGGAGCCCTGGGCATCGACCTCTCCCAGGAGAAGGGCGACTGGCCGGCGATCCTGAAGAAGGTCGAGGAGACGGTCGATAAGGCCGGGGGCAAGGGGCGCATGGGGACCTGGGCGTTTTCCTACGGCTACACCACCACAGCGGCGCTGGCCGAGTTCGGCAAAAGGGTCGTGGAGGAGAAGGCCAAGGTGGACAGCTTAAAAGACCTCATCGCCTGCTACAACGAGTTCACGCCCGGGGCCAAGTGGAGCGCCAACTATTACACGGACGCGGGGACCGACGTCCGCAACAGGAAGATGGTCATGGTGCGTCAGGATACCTATGTCCTGGGCAAGGGGTACCTGGGCGTGGCGGACGTCGAGGTGCCGGAGGCGTACTTTAAAGTCACCCGATAGGGGGGTGCGGTCGTGTCGCCCCTGCCTTGAGGTCCGTGCCCCGGAGGACGGGGTTCGTCGGTTTTTTGTGTCTCGGGGGGAGTGCTCGTCCAGGCACTTTCCCCTTTATATTTTGTGTAAATCATTTTGCGTAAATTATTTTGCGTAAATTCAGAGGTGATGGCATTGTCCGATACTCCCCTGTTGAGGCTGGAGAGGATAGGGAAGGAATATTACGGGAACAGGGTGCTCTCGAACGTCAATTTCTCCCTGATGCCGGGCGAGATCCTGGGCCTGGTGGGGGAGAACGGCGCGGGTAAGTCCACGCTCATGAACATCCTTTTTGGAATGCCCGTAATTACGAATACGGGCGGCTACGAGGGGACGATCAGCATGAACGGGGCGCCCGTTCGGTTCTCCTCTCCGTTTCAGGCGCTCGAGGCCGGCATTGGCATGGTGCATCAGGAATTCTCCCTTATCCCCGGCTTTACGGCGACGGAAAATATTCTGCTCAACCGCGAGGTGCTCAACAAGTCCCTGCTGGAGCACGTCTTCAGCGAACGCATGTCCACCCTGAACCGGAACGCGATGCGGGAGCGGGCCGGCAGGGCCATCCGGACCCTGGGGGTGGAGATCGGGGTGGACACGGTCGTTGCGGAGATGCCGGTGGGGTACAAGCAGTTTATCGAGATCGCCCGGGAGATCGACCGCAGGCAGACCCGCCTTCTCTTCCTGGACGAGCCCACGGCCGTCCTGACGGAGACCGAGGCTCAGATCCTCCTTTCTGCGTTGAAAAAACTGGCAGAGAGCGGCATCGGGATCATATTTATCTCGCACCGCCTGCACGAGGTCAAGGAGCTGTGCGACCGCATCGTCGTTCTCAGGGACGGGGAGGTGATCCGCGAGGCGGACGCCGGGAGCGCCTCGGTCCGGGATATCGCCTCCTGGATGGTGGGACGCCACGTGGAGGAACACGGGAGAGAAGGTCGCGAAAAAGAAGGGCGCGAACGGGCCCAATCGAATTCCGCCGCCTTGGCCGTGGAACACCTCTGGGTCGATATGCCGGGGGAGACCGTCCGCGACGTCTCCTTCGAGGTGCTAAAGGGCGAGATCTTCGGCATCGGCGGTTTGGCCGGGCACGGCAAGCTGGGGATCCCCAACGGGATTATGGGGCTCTACCCCTCGGGTGGGGAGGTCAGGCTTTTTGGGAACCCCATCCCCCTGGACTCGCCCCGGAAGGCCCTGGACAGCCGCATGGCCTTCGTCTCGGAGGACCGCCGCGGCGTGGGCCTGCTCTTGGACGAGCGCATCGATTGGAACATCACCTTCACCGCCATGCAGGTCCAGAACCGCTTTTTGAAAAGGATCCCGCTGCTGGGGATCCGGCTTCGGGACGACCGGGCCATCAGCCGGGAGGCCGAGCGGTACATCGAGGCCCTGGAGATCAAATGCACGGGGCCGGGGCAGAGGGCCGCAGAGCTCTCCGGGGGAAATCAGCAGAAGGTCTGTCTGGCCAAGGCCTTCGCGCTCCAGCCCGAGGTCCTGCTCGTGTGCGAGCCCACGCGGGGCATCGATATCGGGGCCAAGGCGCTGGTGCTCGACACTTTGAGGCGGCATAACGAGGAACACGGAACGACGATCGTCGTCACCTCCTCGGAGCTCGAGGAGCTGCGCTCCATCTGCGACCGCATCGCCATCGTGGGCGAGGGGCGCATCGCGGGCGTTCTGCCCGCCGCAAGTCCGGCCGAGGAGTTCGGTCTCCTGATGATGGGGTCGGAGTAGAGGGGGATATCCATGATCGGAAATTTTATCGATAGGGCCGGCTGGCCGAGGATCATCATTGGACTTTTCCTTTTGGGGCTCTTCGTCGCGGCCCCGTTCGTCGGTGTGCGTATAGACACCTCGCTGTCCGACACGCTGGTGCGCTTCGGCATGAACGGCGTGATGGTCCTGGCCATGATCCCGATGGTGCAGTCGGGCTGCGGCCTGAACTTCGGCCTTCCTCTGGGCATCATCGCCGGGCTCCTGGGGGCCACCCTGTCCATCGAACTCGATATCCGCGGCCCCTGGGGCTTCGTGTCCGCGATGCTGCTCTCCATGCCCATCGCGGCAGTGCTGGGCTATTTTTACGGCCAGCTCCTGAATCGGGTCAAGGGGGACGAGATGATGATCGCCACCTACGTCGGCTTCTCGTCCGTGGCCTTCATGTGCATCGCCTGGCTGCTGCTGCCCTACAAAAATCCCACGATGATCTGGGGGTACGGGGGGGCGGGGCTGCGTACCACCATCAGCGTCGGCGACTATTGGATACACGTCCTGAGCGACTTCCTCTCCTTCCAGGTGGGGCACCTCTTCGTCCCGACGGGGATGTTCCTCTTCTTCGGCCTGATGAGCTTCCTGGTGTGGCTCTTCATGAAGAGCAAGACGGGGACGGCCATGACGGCCGTCGGTTCCAACCCGAACTTCGCAAGGGCCTCGGGCGTGAACGTGGACCGCATGAGGACGGTCTCGGTCGTCCTCTCCACGATGCTGGGGGCGATCGGCATCCTGGTCTACGAGCAGAGCTTCGGCTTCATCCAGCTGTACATGGGCCCCTTCTACATGGCGCTTCCCGCCGTGGCGGCCGTCCTGCTGGGCGGGGCCTCGGTCAACAAGGCCTCGATCCTCAATGTCGTGGTCGGGACCTTCCTCTTCCAGGGCATCCTGACCATGACGCCCTCCGTCATCAACAGCGTGCTGCAGACGGACATGTCGGAGGTCATCCGCATTATCGTGAGCAATGGGATGATCCTCTATGCCCTGACGAGAAAGGTGAGGGTGAGACGATGAACGGTTTTGCGCGCAACATCCTGAGGTGGGTGGCCAACAACGCGGTCCCCATCATCTTCATCGCGATATCGGCCGTGGCCATCCCACTGTCCGGCTTCTCGGCGGGGCACCTGATCCAGGAGCTGCTGATCCGCATAGGCCGCAATTCCTTCCTGATCCTCTCCCTTCTGATCCCCATCATGGCTGGCATGGGGCTGAACTTTGGCATGGTGCTCGGAGCCATGGCGGGCCAGATTGGGCTGATCCTCGTCCTGGACTGGGCGATCGTGGGCATCCCCGGTGTCGCGCTGTCCATGATGATCGGGACGCCCATCGCCGTGCTGCTGGGCCTGCTCTGCGGACACGTCCTGAACCGCGCCAAGGGGCAGGAGATGGTGACCTCCTACATCCTGGGCTTCTTCATCAACGGCCTTTATCAGCTCTTCGTCCTCTACTTCATGGGCTGGGTCATCCCGATCGGCAACCCGACGCTCGTGCTCTCCCGCGGCTACGGCATCCGAAACGCCGTGAGCCTGTTGGGGATCCGCGGCGTGCTGGACAACCTGATTCCGTTCTCCTTTCAATTGCCATTCTTCTCCGGGACGGTCAGGGTGCCTGTGGCGACCCTCCTGCTCATCGCGGCCTTCTGCCTCTTCATCGTCTGGTTCCGCAGGACCAAGCTGGGGCAGGACATGCGCGCCATCGGGCAGGACATGGCCGTCGCCGACTCCGCAGGGATAGCGGTCAACCGTACCCGCGTCATCGCCATCGTCATCTCCACGGTGCTGGCCTGTTACGGACAGATCATCTTTTTGCAGAACATGGGGACCCTGAATACTTACAACAGCCACGATCAGGCGGGCATGTTCTCGATCGCGGCGCTCCTCATCGGGGGGGCCAGCGTCTCACGTGCAAGCATCGCCAACGTCTTCGTCGGGGTGGTGCTCTTTCACCTGATGTTCATCGTCGCCCCCATGGCGGGCAAGAACCTCATGGGCCAGGCACAGATCGGGGAGTACTTCCGCGTGTTCGTCTCCTATGGCATCATCGCCATCGCGCTGGTGCTGCACGCCTGGAAGCGTAACCGGGATCGGTCCGAGGCCCGGCGGGGCCTGCGCGGCCCCGCGGCGGCCGGAAAGGAGGGAGCGTGATGCGCGTCCTGCTGCGGACGATCGTCCTTGTGGCCCTGCTGGCCCTGGGGGTGGCGCTCTTCTACGTGGGAAGGGAACATCGGATCTTCCTGGACAACAAGACGATCGAGGCGGATGGAAAGACCTTTAGGGCGATGGAACAGGTCAACGTCAGCGTGAACGGGGGCGACCCCGTGGAGCTCCTCGCCCGTGACCGGGATGTCGTCAAGGCGGTGGGGCCCTCGTTCTCCCTCAGGGTGGAGGTGCTGGATTCCATGGGGGGCGACGTGGAGCGAACGATCGAGCTAAAGATGACGCCCGGTTTCGGCAAGGACATGATGCTCAGCCTCCCCCTGCTTGCCGCGGGGCGGGAGGACTTCCTCTTGCCGCCCCCCGAGGTGCAGGTCTCCGCACTGTCCGAGCCCGCGACGCCGGGAGGCGGCGAGGCGGCGCCCGGCGGCGATGGCGCGGCGAGCGGGGGGATGGAGCCGCAGCCTGCCGGAAACCCCTGAGCGAGAAAGTGCCCGGAGTATCGTCATTTCCCCCGGTCCAGAATCGCGGAGATGTGCTATGCTCTGGCGCGTGTACGAATTTTACGCAGCCTTTTGTCCTGAAAAATAGAATGCCTGTGACGATCTTCGCGGGCTTATCTGTTCTTATCTGTTAAGGAGGAACGTGTCGGATATGGGATTCCGGACCATCGAGGAGCTTTGTGAGGAGCTCAATGAGAAACGCGTATCCGCTCTCGCCGGCGGCGGGGAGAAGGCCATCGCCAAGCAGAGGGCCAAGGGAAAGGGGACGGCCCGGGAGAGGGTCGGTCGGCTCCTGGATCCCGGGTCCTTCGTGGAGATCGACGAGTATGTGACGCATCGCTGCGTCAACTTCGGCCTGGACAAGAACAAACCCCTGGGGGACGGGGTCGTCACCGGCTGGGGAACCATCGACGGACGGAAGATCTTCGTCTTCAGTCAGGACTTCACCGTCCTGGGGGGGTCGCTCGGCGAGAAGCATGCCGACAAGATCTGCAAGGTGATGGACCTGGCGATGGAGATGGGCTGCCCGGTCATAGGCCTCAACGATTCCGGCGGCGCCCGTATCCAGGAGGCCATCGACGCCCTGAACGGCTACGGCAAGATCTTCTACCGCAACACCCTCGCCAGCGGGGTGATCCCCCAGTTCTCCGTCATCATGGGGCCCACGGCGGGCGGCGCGGTCTACAGCCCCGCCCTCACGGACTTCATCTTCATGGTGGAGAAGACGGGCGTCATGCACATCACGGGCCCAGCGGTCATCAAGGCCGTTACCGGCGAGGAGGTGACGAGCGAGGAACTGGGCGGCGCGGTCACGCACAACACGAAGAGCGGCAATGCCCATTTCATGGCCTCCTCGGAGGAGGAGTGCTTCGCGCAGATCCGTAAGGTGCTCTCCTACCTGCCCCTGAACAACCTGGAGGACGCGCCCTCCAGGGAGACATCGGACAGCGTGGAGCGCGCCGACCCGGAGCTGCGCGGCGTGGTCCCCACGAACCCCAACAAGGGGTACGACGTGAGGGACGTGCTTGTGCGCGTCCTGGACGACGGGGAGTTCACCGAGGTCCAGGCGGGCTGGGCCCAGAATATCCTGACGGGCTACGGCCGCATCGGAGGACGGGCCATCGGGATCATCGCCAATCAGGCCAAGGTCATGGCGGGCTGCCTCGACATCAATGCCTCGGACAAGGCCAGCCGCTTCATCCGTCACTGCGACGCCTTCAACCTGCCGATCGTGACCTTCGTGGACGTCCCGGGCTACCTGCCTGGCGTCACCCAGGAGCACAACGGCATCATCCGGCACGGAGCCAAGCTCCTCTACGCCTACAGCGAGGCCACGGTTCCCCTCGTCACCGTCATCCTGCGCAAGGCCTATGGCGGGGCCTACTTGGCTATGAGCAGCAAATCGCTGGGGGCCGACATGGTTTTGGCCTGGCCTCAGGCCGAGATCGCCGTCATGGGGGCCGAGGGCGCGGCGAACATCGTCTTCAAGAAGGAGATCGAGGCGTCCTCCGATCCCGCCTCGGCCCGCCTCGAGAAGATAGAGGAGTACCGCAGGGCCTTCGCGACCCCCTACGTGGCGGCGGAGAGGGGCCTGGTGGACCGGGTCATCATGCCGGAGGAGACGCGCAGGGAGCTCTGGATCGCCCTGGATGGCATGGAGAGTAAGCGGGTCAGACGCCCGAGCAAGAAGCACGGCGTCATCCCGCACTGAGGAGGCGAACCATGAATCCCTCTGCGGCTCCGGCTGCCTTCGAAGGGGTTTCCGGGTCCATCACCGTCAGCGTTACGGCCTTCACCATCGTCTTCGCCGTCCTCGCGGGGCTCACGGCGGTGATCTACGCCATCAAAATCTTTGCCGGGGAGGGCGCTGGGTCGGCTGCCGCTTCCGTCGCTCCAGCCGCTTCCGCCTCCCCGGCGCCCCCCAGGGGCGACCCCGCTCCGTCGGCGGCCGTTGTCCCGGTGCCCCGGACCGCCGAGGACGATCGGAGGGTCGTCGCGGCCATTACGGCGGCTATTCTTGCAGCGACGGGAGGCCGGGGGCGGGTGCTCTCCGTCGTCCCCGAGAGGGGGACAGGGCAGCCCTCCCGCTGGACCCGTACCTGGAGGACCTCTGCCCTGCTCGAAGGGGTCGGAAATCGTCTGGACCGTCCATGGAAGTGAAACATAACGTCGTTGGCGCTCGTCCCGAGCGCGTCATTTTGGGAAAGGGGTTGTGTCGGTAGTGAACAAATATAGGGTTGTCGTGGACGGTACCGCGTATGTCGTCGAGGTGGAGGATTTGGGCATGGGGGCCGCGCCCGTGAGCGCGCCCGCTGCCCCCTCTCCCGCTCCCGCGCCGGTTGCGGCAGCTGCCGCACCTGCGGCCCCTGCCGCGCCGAAGGCTGCGGCTCCGGTCTCCGCCGGGGGCTCGGCCATCGCCGCGCCCATGCCGGGCAAGGTCCTCGACGTCAAGGTCTCGGTCGGCAGCATCGTCAAGTCCGGCGACCTCGTTCTGCTCCTCGAGGCCATGAAGATGGAGAACGAGATCTTCGCCCCCGCCGACGGCACGGTGTCGGAGGTTCGGGTGCGGGGCGGGGAGTCCGTCAACACGGGGGACGTCCTGGTCGTCCTCTCCTGACAAAGATATGGAGAAGCGGGGCCGGATGGCTCCGCTTCTCCAGTTCTGCGGCGCTTGTGGAGAATGCCATCGTCTCCCTGGCGATGGCTGCGCGTATTGCGGGGATACCTGCGGACCCCGAGAGCCTGTGCCGTGCGTTTCCCTCGCGGGACCCCTCCGCCAGCCCCCTCGTCCTCCTTCAGACGTTCGGCCCGATCACGCCGCTCTTCTCGCAGGTGATCATCGATGAGGTCCTGATTCACAAGGGGCTTTCCACCCTGGACGTGCTCGTGCTGGGGTTGTTTCTCATCAATAGCTCTGTCCACCAACTTTGCAAAAATAGTGACCAAGAGTTATTTTTTAGTCTCTTGGATTTACAATCTAAGCGATCGACACAGCGATAAGTAGGCAACCATAAGCAGACAAACCGGCAAGCGTAGCGAGCCGATTAGGTCGCTTATAAGCGAGAAAGCAAATCTCTGATTTGTGTTTTCGAGCTTAGGGATTTCATCAGATTCTTCACCAGGAGCTTCATCAGGGGAGGCGATACACTTTGTTAAACGCGATTCTACCGAACCGTCCCGTCCGGCCCCTGGCCGCCCCACTCGACGAGGGTAAACCCCTTGCGGGCGAAGGGCGTCAGCTCCTGCGGGGGGACGACGATGGGAGCGGCCAGGGGCCGGTAAGCCATGAAGACGCGCAGGACGCTGTCGGGTTCAGGCGTGACGGTCAGCGGGGCGGAGTCGGTATAGTTCTTCCCCTGGAAGGCGATGAGGTTCCAGGGGTTGTCCTGCATCCGCGGTAGCCAGTAGACGATGAACTCGTTGTACTCGCGCGGGGTGAGTCCCATGTACGCCAGCTTCTCGCGCAGGAACGCGGCGGTATCCGAGCCCCTGACGACGAAGCCCCTGGAGAAGTCGGGCGGGGTTCCATCGGACGCTCCCTCCCAGAAGAGGTAGCTGTACTCCCGGCCTTGTTTGTCGGTGAGGGTACCGTCGGGCCGCGCGGTGACGCGCCACGCGCCGTCGGGGGCGGGTGCCGGATAGGTACAGGTTAACCTGCCCTTGTACTCCAGCCGCACGGTCACCTCCGTCTCGGCCTCCGGGTAGAGGTAGATGACGGGCTTGGCATATCCCCGTCTCATAGCAACCAATTCCTTTGGAAAAACAGTGGGGAGAGGAGCATTGAAAGGAATCAAAAGAAAGCTTACAATCGGTTTTTCCTGTTTCTTGATGAGAGTCCACCCATGTCCTTTCGTTTCGAATAAATATAATTGACTATGTAAGTCGATAGAAGAAATATGACTAGGAAGGACTTCATATTTTTTCATATCATCGTATTCGTGAGGGTTATGTACGACCAAGTAATAGTATGTATCAATCGTGACATTAAGCCAGTGAGCATTGTAATTGCATTCCTGATCGTTCACACAAGGATGAAAATAAACGAGGCATCGGTACCCCGGGTATTCCGAAAGAGGCCAACCGGTATCGAGGGAAAAGCCCCTTACACTCCAGACTTCCAACAACACCACCAACAGCAAAAGGGCCGTAAGACAGAGTTTGAGAGACGTTTGTTTTTCTGGTTTCATGCTCTTTCCCTCCTTTCTATCGAACCGTTCCGTCCGGTCCCTGGCCGCCCCACTCGACGAGGGTGAAACCCCTGCGGACGAAGGGCGTCAGCTCCTGCGGGGGGACGGCGATGGGAGCGACCAGGGACCGGTAGGCCATGAAGACGCGCAGGACGCTGTCCGGCCTCGGCGTGACGGTCAGCGGGGCGGAGTCGGTGTAGTTCTTTCCCTGGAAGGCGATGAGGTTCCAGGGGTTGTCCTGCATCCGCGGCAGCCAGTAGACGATGAACTCGTTGTACTCGCGCGGGGTGAGGCCCATGTACGCCAGCTTCTCGCGCAAAAATGCGGCAGTGTCCGAGCCCCTGACGACGAAGCCCCTGGAGAAGTCAGGCGGGGTTTCGTCGGACGCGCCCTCCCAGAAGAGGTAGCTGTACTGCCGGCCCTGATTGTCGGTGAGTGTGCCGTCGGGCCGCGCGGTGACGCGCCACGCACCGTCGGGGTCGGGAGCGGGGTAGGTGCAGGTCAGCCTGCCCTTGTACTCCAGCCGTACGGTCACCTCCGTCTCAGCCTCCGGGTAGAGGTAGATGACGGGCTTGGCAAATGTCTTATTCCATCCCTCCATATCGAGAGAACGGTCCGAAGGGTCTCGACGAATTGCATCATGGAGAATAGGGCATTCGGGATAGGTATCGGAGAACAGCTCTATTGGGGAATAGCCGTAATCATAGTTGTATCTGTACCGTAATCGCCTGTTTTCCCCGATAGGCCCGTCGGGCCACTGGAACGCGCGCCACACGTCCTC